>NZ_JBTVYK010000002.1:0-262669 GCF_054788135.1 Streptomyces sp. O3 | reverse complement strand
GCGCCCCCCCGGACCCGCCCCGCTTGGTGTTCGTCGTGGGGGGGGGGGGGGGCAACCCCCCGACGTTGCGCCCCCACGCCCAGCAGGCAGAGCAGGGTGCCGGTCCAGAACAGCGCGGGCCGGGGAATCAGCCCGTGGCGGGGTGAGCGTGTCATCGGGTCGGGGCCCTTTCGGCTTCGGCCGGTGCTGCGGGCAGGTCACCCAGGCTGCCTCGGGGATGTGCGGGTGTCTTCTTCCGCCGTGCGCAGGTGCGGGCGGCTCGTCGGCGGACGGCGGCGATGAACACGGGTTCGCCGTCCGGTCGCCGGGCCCCGGTAGCCGGACGGCGGCATGGGAGACTCGCTCGGCGGACCGCCGTGTCCGTCCGGCTCGGCTGAGCCGGTGACCTGCCCGGAAAGGAGGACATGGGGCATGGCCGTGCAGCTGCGTGCGCATCAGATCGAGGCGGTGAGTGCCGTCGTACGGGGATTCGACGTGCCGCCGGGCGGTGTTCCCGCGAACGGTCTGCGCGGACAGGTGCACGCCGCGTGCGGGACGGGGAAGACCGTCATCGCCGCGGCGGCGGCGAAGCGGATGGTGCCGCGGGGCCGGGTTCTGGTGCTGGTGCCGACGCTGGATCTGCTGGCGCAGACGGTGCGGGCGTGGCATGACGTCGGGCACCGGGGCCCGTCGGTCGCCGTGTGCTCGCTTCAGGACGATCCGGAGCTGTGGAGCCTGCGGGTGCGCACGACGACGAACCCGGTGCGGCTGGCGCTGTGGCACGCCTCCGGGCCGGTGACCGTCTACGCGACGTACGCGTCGCTCGGCGTGCTGGCGGAGGCGTTCGAGGGCGCCTACGGGCAGCGGATGGCTCCGATGGATCTCGCGGTCGTGGACGAGGCGCACCGGACTTCGGGGTCGCTGGGCAAGGCGTGGGCGGACATTCACGACCAGGGCGTCATCCCCGCGGCGCGCAGGCTGTATCTGACGGCGACGCCGCGGATCTGGCAGGAGCGGGCGCGGACAGAGGTCGCGGAGGGGGTGCGGGAGGCGCTGCCGAAGGAGCTGGCGGCCTCGATGGACGACGAGGCCGTGTTCGGGCCCGTGCTGTACAAGCTGTCGTTGGCGTCGGCGGTGTCCCGCGGGCTGCTCGCGCGGTACCAGATCATCGTGCTGGAGCTCCAGGACCCGGTGGTCACGCCGGAGCGGCTGATGGGCGAGGAGCGGAGCGGCGAGGAGGTACGGGGGCAGCGGCTCGGGGCGTTGCAGGCCGCGCTGCTGCACGCGATGGCGCGGCACGGGCTTCAGACGTGCATCACGTTCCACCATCGGACGATGGAGGCGCAGGCGTACGCGGAGGGCCTGGCGGCGGTGGCGGAGAAGCTGCACGCGGACCGGCCCGAGACCTACCCGGCGCGGATCTGGGCCGACTGGCTGTGCGGGGAGCATGCCGCGGAGCGGCGGCGTGAGGTGCTGGCCGGGTTCGGCGGCACCGCCCGGCGTGCGGTGCTGTCGAACTGCCGGGTGCTGGGCGAGGGGGTGGACATCCGGGCCGTGGACTCGGTGGCGCTGCTGGATCCGAAGGGGGCGCCGCACGACATCGTGCAGGCCGTCGGGCGCGCTCTGCGGCAGCAGCCGGGGCAGGGGAAGGTCGCCTCGTTGATCGTGCCGGTGTTCCTGCGGCCCGACGAGACGCCCGAGGACATGTTCACGTCGGGCTCGTACCGGCCGTTGGTGCGGGTGCTGGAGGGGCTGCGGGCGCATGACGAGGAGGCGGTCGAGTTGCTCGCCGTCCCGCAGGAGCCGCAGCGGGACGTGGTGCGGCCGTCCGTGAGCATCGGGCCCGCGCCGGAGGAGGGCGCGGAGGAGTCGCGGTTGCTGCTGCGGTTCGCCTCACCGCGCGACCCGGTGATGGTCGCGCGGTGGGTGTCGTTCCATGTGATCGACACGGAGCGGCAGGACTGGGCGCGCGGTTGGACGGCGCTGAAGGCGTTCAGCGAGCGTGAGTCGCACGCGCGGGTGCCGTACGGGCACCGGGAGGGCGCGTATCCGCTGGGGCAGTGGGTCGCGGAGCAGCGGCGGGCGTACGGGGCCGGGCAGCTGACCGGTCTGCGCGCGCGGCGGCTTGAGCAGCTCGGGATGGTGTGGGACGCGGCGGACGCCGCGTTTCAGGAGAATCTCGCCGCCGCGCGCGCGTATTTCGAGCGGTATTTCTCGCTGTGCGCGCCCCGTTCGGCGGTCGCTCTGGACCGGCCGGTCGGGCAGTGGCTGTCGAATCTGCGCAGGCCGGGGGCGCTGGCGGGCCATCCTGAGCGGGATGCCGCGCTGGCAGCGATCGACCCGGACTGGAATCCGCCGTGGCCGCCCGCCTGGCAGCGGCACTACGCCGCGGTGCGGGAGCTTCTTCGCGAGGAGCCCGAGCCGACGCAGATCCTGCCCGGAGTCACGGTCAACGGCCTTGATGTCGGTGCGTGGCTCGCCCGGCAGCGTGAGCACAGCGTGTGGCGGGGCCTGTCGGCCGGGCAGCGGGAACGTCTTCAGCAGTTGGGCATCGCGCCGCTGCCGTCTGAGCGGGAACCGTCCGGGAAGCCGTCGGGCGCGGCGTCCGGCGGCTTCGAGCGGGGCGTGCGGGCCCTGGCGCGGTACAAGGCCCGCACGGGCTCCGTGCGGGTTCCCAGGGCCCACGTGGAGCGGCTGGAGGACGGGACGGAGGTCAGGCTCGGGGTGTTCTTGTCCAACACGAAGTCGCGGCGCGCCAGGCTCGCTCCGGACAGGCTCCGGCGGCTCGCCGAGCTCGGGCTTGACTGGGCTGAGGCCGGTCCGGTCGGCGGCGGATGAGACCGCGGCCGGTGGCTGTCGCCACGGCGGCGGTGCGGGAGTCCGCGTGGTGCGCGGTGCGCGGTGCGGGAGTCCGCGCGGTGGGGTGCTGTGGGAGGGTAATGGGGTGACGTTGGAGGATCTCGTCCGGCTGCGCCGGGCCCGTGACCTGATGGACCGCGCGTACGCGGAGCCGCTCGACGTTCCGGCGCTGGCGCGCGTCGCGCTGATGTCCGCGGGCCACTTCTCGCGGAGTTTCCGCGCCGCCTACGGGGAGACGCCGTACAGCTATCTGATGACGCGTCGGATCGAGCGGGCCAAGGCGCTGCTGCGGCAGGGTGATCTGACGGTGACGGAGGTCTGTTTCGCGGTCGGCTGCACCTCGCTGGGGTCGTTCAGTTCGCGGTTCACCGAGTTGGTCGGGGAGACTCCGAGCGCGTACCGGGCTCGTCGCCATGATGAGGGGGCCGCGGTCCCGGCCTGCGTCGCCAAGATCCATACGCGACCGGTCAGGAACGGAGAAGCGCGCGCTGATTCCGGCTCGTAGCGTGAGGCGCATGGACATCACGCTTTCGCAGTGCTTCATCGCCGTCGACGACCACGACAAGGCCTTGGCCTTCTACCGGGATGTGCTGGGTCTCGAGGTGCGCAACGACGTCGGGTTCGAGGGGATGCGCTGGGTGACCGTCGGCGCGCCGTCGCAGCCCGGCGTCGACATCGTTCTGGAACCCCCGCTCGCGGACCCGAACGCCTCGGCCGCCGACCGGGCGGCCATGGCGGATCTGCTGGCCAAGGGGTTTCTGCGCGGTGTCGTCTTTCACACCGAGGACTGTGACGCCGCCTTTGAGCACATCCGCGCCGCGGGAGGCGAGGTGCTGCAGGAGCCGGTCGACCAGCCCTACGGCGTCCGCGACTGCGCCTTCCGCGACCCGTGCGGCACCATGCTCCGCTTCGCTCAGATCCGGTGAGTGCGCGGTCCCGCGGCGGCGTGGGCCAGTGCGCTGGGGGTGCGACGGCCGACGATCGCCGGGGCCTGCCGGACAAGCGTGTCGTCGGTGAGCGCCTCCACCATGAACAGCGCGAAGTCCACGCGGCGGGTGAGGTTGCTGGCCAGTACCGGGTCCCCCACGTGGGGGCTCCACACCGGAAGGCCCTGGCTCTCGCCTTCCTCCAGGCTACTGCCGCGCACCACGGTCCAGCGGGTCTCGCTGGCGAACACGCGGCGGCAGGCCTCCACTTGGTCGTCGATCTCGACGGCGCGGACGAGCTTGGCCAGTACGGTGACGATCCGTACGCCGGCGGTGAACCAGCGTGAGTACCGGTCCTTGCCGTCGCGCGTGATGTGCCAGCCGCAGGAGAAGACCAGGCGCGCGCCCGGCCGTGCGTGGTCGAGCACGGCCTGTGCCGTGCCTGAGGAGTACTGCTGTACGCCCCAGGGCGCCAGCACGGTCAGCACTCCGTCGCATCCGGCGACCGCCCGCCGGATCACGTCCGGGTCGTTCGTGGGGCCGGGGACGACGGTGATCCGGCCGTCGAACGCGGCCAGTTTCGGCACGCTGCGCTCCCGGCACACGCCGACCACCTCGTAGCCGCGTTCCAGGGCGTGCCGGACCATGTACTGGCCGAGCTTTCCCGAAGCTCCGATGACGCAGACCTTCTTCACACGTTCCGTCTGTGCGCGTTCCGTGTCCATGGCGTGGCCCCTTCGACGAATACCGGTCCCGCACATCTGCCTTATGGTGTAAGGCACGTTAGCCTTACACCATAAGGCAGTCAATAGAGGTGAAGGGGAGGGTGTATGGGCGAGGGGGCCGAGGGGCGGCGGCGGGCGGCGGCGCGCACGCCGCTCAGTCGCGAGCGGGTGATCCGTACGGCGGTGGCCGTCGCGGACGAGAAGGGTTCGGCCGCGCTCACCATGCGGGCGATCGCCGAGCCGCTGGGCGTCGAGGCGATGTCGCTGTACCACCATGTCGCGGGCCGTGAGGACATTCTCGACGGCATGGTGGACGCGGTGTTCAGCGAGATCGCGCTGCCGCCGGGCGACATGGACTGGAAGAGCGCCATGCGTCACCGGGCGCTCTCCGCGCGTGCCGCGCTGCGGCGTCATCCGTGGGCCGTCGCGCTGATGGACTCCCGCGGCAGGCCGGGACCGGCGACCCTGCGCCACCACGACGCCGTCATCGGCGCGTTGCGCGCCGGGGGGTTCTCCGTCGCGATGGCCGCGCACGCCTTCTCGCTGATCGACAGTTATCTGTACGGCTTCGTGATCCAGGAGGTGAGCCTGCCGTTCAGCGGCGCGGCGGAGCTGGAGGAGGTCGCGGGCACGATCCTGCGCGGAATGCCCGCCGACGCGTACCCCCATCTCGCCGAGCTGGCCACCGAGCTGGCGCTGAAGCCCGGCTACGACTACGCGGACGAGTTCACGTTCGGGCTGGGTCTGATCCTCGACGCCCTACGCCCGGACGGCGTCGGGAGCGGCTAGGCCGGTCGCGGGGAGCGCCAGCTTGGCGGGGCTCGACTCGGCGGCGGCGAACTCGACGTACTTGCCGCCGAAGCTTTTCGCCACGGTGAGCGCCAGGGTGAACCCGCGGAAGCCGGTCTCACGGTAGTGACGGCGTGGCGACCAGCGCTTCTCGAATCCTGACCGGTCTGTCTCAGCGAAGCTCCTGGATGCGGACCAGGTTGCCCGCGGGGTCGCGGAAGGCGCAGTCGCGGATGCCGTACGGCTGCTCGGTCGGCTCCTGGACGACCTCGGCGTCGCTGGCGCGCACCTTCGCGAACGTGCCGTCGAGGTCGGGGGTGGCGAGCAGGATCCAGCCGTAGGTGCCCTTGGCCATCATCTCGGTGATGGTGCGGCGCTCGTCCTCGGTGATCCCCGGATCGGCGGCCGGTGGCGCCAGGAGGATGCAGGTGCTGGGCTGGCCGACGGGGCCGACCGTGATCCAGCGCATCGTGCCCTGCCCGACGTCGTTGCGGACCTCGAATCCGAGGGCGTCGCGGTAGAAGGCCAGCGACGCTTCCGGGTCGACGTGCGGGAGGAAGCTGGTGTGAATGCTGATGTCCATGACGGGCAGCCTAGGCGCGGTTCCGTGACCCGCGCCCGGTGAGCGGGGCGGCGGGCGAGCGGGTGAGCGGCGCGCCGGTCTGGGGGCTCGCTCGCGGGCGGTGCGCGGCGGCTGTGGGGCGGCCGCGGAAGTACGCGGCCGCCCCCGCTGGCCCGTCTGGGTGTCCGGCTGTTACTCGCCGGAGACGACGCCCGACTTCGCGACCTTGACGGCCTTCTTGGTCGCGCCGTTGGGGGAACCCTCGCTCTCGATGGCCTTCACGACGTCCATGCCCTCGACGACCTCGCCGAAGACGACGTGCTTGCCGTCCAGCCACGGGGTGACGACGGTCGTGATGAAGAACTGCGAACCGTTCGTGTTCGGCCCCGCGTTGGCCATCGACAGCAGGCCCGGCTTGGTGTGCTTCAGCTCGAAGTTCTCGTCGGCGAACTTCTCGCCGTAGATGCTCTTGCCGCCGGTGCCGTTGCCTCGGGTGAAGTCACCGCCCTGCAGCATGAACTCGGGGATCACCCGGTGGAAGCCGGAGCCCTCGTAGCCGAAGCCGTGCTGGCCCGTGGCCAGCTCGCGGAAGTTCTGCGCGGTCTTGGGGACCACGTCGTCGAACAGCTTGAAGACGATCCGCCCCGCGGGCTCGTCGTTGATGGTGATGTCGAAGAACACGTTACTCATGGGCCCATCCTCACATCCCATACGCCTCACAGGCCAACTCAGCGTGATACGCCGACGACGGTTCGGGCTTCGCCGAAGGGGCGCGGACCAGGCGTATGACTGGATCAATAGCTAGAATTCGGGTATGGGAGAGCCGCCTGTCGAGCCTTCCGCGCCCGAGCTCGTCCTGGAGACCGACTCGGGCGCCACGGTGATGATCCCCGGCCGGGACTATCACGTCGGGCGCGACCCTCTGAGCGACATCGTCATCGACGACGCCCGCGTCTCGTGGCACCACGCGGTGCTGCGGCCCGCGGCCGGAAGCTGGACGCTGGCCGACGAGGGCAGCACCAACGGCACCTACGCCGACGGCAGACGCATCCGGGAGTGGGGCGTCGGTCCCGGAAGCGAGATCCGGTTCGGGAGCCCGCTCGACGGGCCGCGCGCGGTGCTGGTCAGCCATGCGCCGACGCCGCCCCCGCCATCCGCGCCGCCCCCGCCATCCGCGCCGCCCTCGGAGCCTGTGCCGCCTTCGGGGCTCGCGCCGTCCGGGTCCGCCGCGCGGTCGCCGGCGCCGGAGCGGCCGTCCGCTGTCTCCATGCCCTCGGCGACGGGGACCTTCAGCCAGCCCACGACGGTCCGGCCGCTGCCCACACGGACCGTGCGGATCGGCAGGGGTGCGGACAACGACCTGGTCATCGACGACCTGGTCGTCTCACGCCACCACGCCGAGCTTGAGGCGCACGCCGACGGCAGCTACCAGATCGCCGACCTCGGCAGCCACAACGGCACCTTCCTCAACGGCCAGCCGGTCAGCCGCGCCCAGGTCTCCCCCGGTGACATCGTCGGCATCGGACACTCCGCGTTCTGCCTGGTCGGCGACCAGCTCCAGGAGTTCGTCGACACCGGTGAGATCTCCCTCGACGTGCAGGATCTGGCCGTCGCCGTCGACCACGGGCGCAAGGTCCTGCTCGACCACGTCTCCTTCCCCGTCGGGCAGAAGTGCCTGCTGGCCGTGGTGGGCCCCAGCGGTGCGGGCAAGTCCACCCTGCTCAACGCGCTGACCGGGCTGCGCCCCGCGGACCGCGGAACCGTCCTGTACGACGGCCGTGACCTGTACCGCGACTACTCCGAGCTGCGCCAGCGCATCGGCCTGGTACCGCAGGACGACATCCTGCACGCGCAGCTCACGGTGCGCCGGGCCCTGGAGTACGCCGCCGAGCTGCGCTTCCCCCGAGACACGGACCGTGCGGAACGGCTCGCACGGGTGCGGGAGGTCATCCGCGAACTGGGTCTCGAGCAACGCGCGGAGCTGCCGATCCACCGGCTGTCGGGCGGTCAGCGCAAGCGGGTCAGCGTGGCGCTCGAACTGCTGACCAAGCCGTCGCTGCTGTTCCTCGACGAGCCGACCTCCGGACTCGACCCCGGTATGGACCGCTCGGTGATGCAGATGCTCCGCGGCCTCGCCGACGATGGGCGGACCGTCGTCGTCGTCACGCACAGCGTGCTCAGCCTTGAGGTGTGCGACCGGCTGCTGGTGCTGGCTCCGGGCGGCCGGATCGCCTACTACGGGCCGCCGGGCGACACCCTCGCCTTCTTCGGCTTCGCGCAGTGGCCCGAGGCCTTCGAGGCGTTCGAGAACGACCGGGCCCGTGACTGGGCGACGGAGTACCGGACGTCCCTGCTCCACTTCCAGTACGTGGTCGGCGCCACCGCTCAGCCGCGCGGCGAGCGCCCCGGCGCGGCCGGGACCGGGCCCCCTCCCCCGCCGCGGGCCCGCGGCTGGGTCGCGCAGTTCGGGACGCTCGTACGGCGGTACGCGACCGCGCTCAGCGCCGACCGCACCTTCCTGGTGATCATGATCGCGCTGCCCTTCGTGATGGGCGCGATGGCCCGCGCGCTCGCGGGCGGCCGCCTGACCCAGGAGACGGCGATGAACACCCTGCTCATCCTGTGCGTGGGCGGTGTGCTCACCGGGGCGGCGAACGCCGTTCGGGAGCTGGTCAAGGAGCGGGCGATCTACCAGCGGGAACGTGCGGTGGGGCTGTCCAGGTCCGCGTATCTGCTGTCCAAGCTGGCGGTGCTCGGCACGGTGACGGTCGTCCAGGCCGTGGTGTTGACCCTGGTCGCGCTGGTCGGCGTGGATCTGAACGCGCCGGGCGGCGAAGGGGTGCTGCTGCCTCCCCTGATGGAGATCACGCTCGCGGTGGCGCTGTTGTCGTTCACGGCGATGACGCTGGGGCTGCTCGTCTCCGCGCTGGTGCGCAAGGAAGAGGTCACCATGCCGCTGCTGGTGCTGCTCGCCATCGTCCAGGTGGTGTTCTGCGGGGCGCTGCTGCGGCTGGACGGCACCCCGGTGCTCGAGCAGATGGCGTGGCTGGTGCCGTCGCGGTGGGCTCTGGGCGCGATGGCCGGTACGGTCGGGCTCTCCCGGATCGTTCCGGGCGCGCTGGCGGACGATCCGCTGTTCGAGCACTCCGCCGGGGTGTGGCTGCTCGACATGGGGGTGCTGGCCGCGCTGTCGGTCCTGTTCTGCCTCGTCGTCGCGCGGCTGCTGCGGCGTCATGAGCCCGCTGTCATGCGGAAGTAGGGCCCCGCCATGACGACCTGGGACTTCCGCCCGACGCATGTGGTGCATCCGGACGGGCTGCCCTCCTGGGCCGGGCCGGACGCGTCACGCCCGTCCGAGCCGCTCGACGCGCTGCTGCCGGTGCGGCTGTTGGAGCGGCGCGGCGACTGGGGGCGGGTGGAGTGCGCGAACGGCTGGTCGACGTGGGTCGACGCGCGGCTGCTGGTGTCCGTGCCGCGGCGGCCGCCGGACGCCGCGGAACCCCTCGGCCGTGTGGAGGACCCGCGGCCGCTGCTGGCGCGGGCCGCGGCGGCGCTGCGGGAGTACTGCGGTGCGGCGGCGGAGCTGGCGCGGGGGCGGGCGGACGGCGAGGCGTTCCGGCGCAGGACGCGGGGGCTGCGGGTGGGGGTGGTGGTGGACGGCGAGTCGGTGTGGCTGTACGACGCGGAGCAGGGGCGCTGGTGCTACTGCGACGGCTCCCGGCTGACGGGGTTCGCGGCCGACGCGGGGCCTGACCTGGATCCGGAGCCGGGGCGGGGTGAGGCTGACGGCGTGGCGGCGGGCGCGGCGGATGCCGTGGGTGCGGCGGACGCGGACGCGGCCGAGGACGTGGACGGCGCTGCGGAGGGCGTGGACGGCGCTGCGGAGGGCGTCGGGCATGAGCCGACGCGGGTGGTCGAGCCGTCGCTGCTGCGCGCGGCGGACGAGCCCGACGGCTCTGACGCCCAGGACGATCCCGGTACTCCCGGTGCTCCCGGTGCTCCCGGCGGCGGCTCCGGGGCGGTGGGGCCGCCGGGCGGGCCCGCGTCGGGCGGTGACCGGTGATGGCGGGCGGCGGCGCGACGCCGGATCCGGGCGTCGCCTACGGGCGCCCGTCGGAGCTGATCGGGCGGCGGATCGCGGGGTACCTGGTGGAGCGCGAGATCGGCCGCGGTGGCATGGCGGTCGTCTACCGCGCCCGTGACCTGCGCCTGGAGCGTACGGTCGCCCTCAAGCTGCTCGCTCCGGAGCTCGCCCGCAACGACACCTTCCGACAGCGGTTCGCCCGCGAGTCACGGGTGGCCGCCGCCATCGACCATCCGCATATCGTGCCGGTCTTCGACGCGGGCGAGACCGACGGCATCCTCTA
The DNA here is from genome assembly GCF_054788135.1 of Streptomyces sp. O3. Taxonomy (NCBI): domain Bacteria; kingdom Bacillati; phylum Actinomycetota; class Actinomycetes; order Kitasatosporales; family Streptomycetaceae; genus Streptomyces; species Streptomyces sp. O3. The sequence goes on along the minus strand of NZ_JBTVYK010000002.1, from coordinate 252,462 downwards.
CATCGCGATGCGCTACGTACCGGGGCAGGACCTGCGCGCCCTGCTCGACCGGAAGGGGCCGCTGCCGACCGGGACGGCGACGCGGATCGCCGCGCAGGTGGCGTCGGCGCTGGACGCCGCGCACGCGCACGACCTGGTGCACCGCGATGTGAAGCCCGGCAACATCCTGGTCGCCGCGGGCACGGACAGCGAGCATCCCGAATACGTGTACCTCACGGACTTCGGTCTGACGAAGAAGTCCCTCTCGCTGTCCGGGCTGACCACGGTGGGCCAGTTCGTCGGGACCCTGGACTATGTCGCGCCGGAGCAGATCTCCGGACGGCCGGTGGACGGCCGCTGCGACATCTACAGCCTCGGCTGTGTGGTGTACGAGACGCTGGCCGGGACGCCGCCGTTCCAGCGGGACGACGATCTGGCGCTGCTCTGGGCCCACCAGTACGATCCGCCGCCGCCGTTGACCCGGCGGCGGCCTGGGCTGCCCGCCGCGCTCGACGACGTAGTGGCGAGAGCCCTGGCCAAGGCCCCGGACGCGCGGTACGGGACCTGTCTGGAGTTCGTGGCCGACCTGCGCGCGGCCGTGGCGGGGCAAGCCGACGGGCAGCACGCCGGGCCCGCCCCTTCCGTGTCGTCGGCTCCGCCGTCCGAGCCGCCGCGCTGGGCGCTGCCGGTCTTTCCGGGGCGTGCCCGCTGAGGCGAGCGGCGTTGCGCGTCAGTCGGACGGCGGAGCGGCGGCTGGCCGTACCTCGCCTCGCCGGTGGACCGGCAGCGCCAGCAGACCGCCGACGAATCCGGCGAGCAGGCCCCAGCCCGCCGCGATGCCGACCGCCGTCCACAGGTCGGGGCGCAGGACGACCTCGGCCGAGAGCGCGCCGCCTAGGTCGCCGATGCCCAGGAGCGAGAGGCCGACGTGCGCGGTGGTTTCGGCGACCAGACAGACGGCCAGCACGGTGAGGGCGAGCGCTGCCGCGAAGTGGGCGGCGTGCTGCCAGAGCCGCACGCGGGCGGGTGAGCGGACCGCCATCACCCAGGCCGCCGCGAGCAGCAGCACGGCCGCGACGACGGCCAGCCACCACACCCGCCCGTCGTAGGCGGACAGCGTGCGCAGATTGAGGGTGGAGTCGTCGGGGCCGCGCAGCACCTGGTCCAGTACGCGGGGCATCGGCAGGCCGAAGGGGCCTTCCACCCGGCCTTCCCAGGACGCGCCGACGCCGAGTGTGAGGGACAGCCAGACCAGGTTGGGCAGTCCCAGCAGGACGACGGCGAACGTCTGCGCCGCGTGACCTCGGGTCGCGGCGACGACCAGTCCGACGACCAGGCCCAGGGCGACGTAGGCCAGGAGCAGGGCGACCATGGCGTACGCGGCCGGGCGCACCGACTCCTGGAAGCGCAGCAGGCGGGCCGGGAGCGGCGCGCCGCGCGAGACGAGCAGGGCCAGGGTGAACACTCCGGCGAGCCACAGCAGGCCGAAGAGGAGGCTGGGGGCGTAGTCGGCGCGGAAGCCGATGCTGGGTGAGGGGACGCCGAGTACGTCGGTGATCAGACCGCCCGTGGGGTCGTCCACGGGGATCTCGAAGGTGTGCCGGGCGGCGGCGCAGAGCGCGATCAGGGCGGCGGCCCACAGCAGGGCCGCCCTGGCCGCCCAGGCGGTGAGTTCGCCGACGCCCGCGACGGCCCGGTGGCGCAGCGGCCGCAGAAACCCGGCCGCGACGGTCAGGGCCCCGGCGAGGGTGACCGACAGGGGCAGGGCGGACAGGTCCGCCTCCGTTCCGACGAGCGCGCTGGCGTCGCCGGAGAGCGAGACGGACCCGCCGACGGCCATCAGCACGACCGCGGCGACGACGCGCCAGAACGCGCCGTCGGGCAGGTCCGCCGCTCCCGCCGCCCACAGGCCGAGCGCCGCGGTGACGGCCATCACCGCCAGTGCGGCGGCCACCGCGGCGAGTGCCTGCGGCCAGCCGTGCGCGGCGGCGCGGCCCGGACCGTTCCGGTCGCTGGTCTGCTGCGCGCTCACGGTGCTCAGGCTAGGCAGCCGCGGGCGGCGGCGCGAGAGGGCCTGGGCCGACCGCGCCAGCTCGCGGGCCGGGGAGGAAGCACGGTGCGCAATTAGTGCGACTCATGAGAAACCGGGACATGGTGGAGTGTCCTGTTTTCGCTGACTCGCCATGCCGGGAGAAGAGGCCCGTGAGTTCCCAGCCGCCGCCGTCAGAGCGCCCTACCGGTTCCCCGACCGATCCCCCGTCCGGTCCTCCGACCGGTCCTCCTTCCGGCCCGCTGTCCGGCGGCCGTCCGGGACCGGCCTCGGAGCCGCCCACCGAGCTGAGCGCCACCGCGCCGCCCGGTTCCGTTCCGCCGGAGCCGCCGTCCGGCGGGGGTGACCGAGGCGGCTCCGGCGCAGGCGGAGGCGAAGGCGGAGGCGGAGCGGGCGGTTCGGGCGGGGGCGGGGTGCCCTGGTGGCGTTCCGTGCCCGTGGTCGCCGGTGTCGCCGCGGCGGTCGTGGCGGCCACGGTGCTGGTCGTCGTCCTCACCCGTCCGGACGACGGCAAGGACGGCGGCGGGTCCGGGTCGGCGAACGAGGTCTTCCTCCAGGCCGCGAGCGCTACCGGTGTCGACCCGTTCACGGAGTCGTCGGAGACCGGCACTCCGCCTTCCGCGTCGCCGCCGACGCTGCCGAGTGCCCCGGAGACGGACGCCGACGTCACGCACGGCGTGGAGGGTTCGGCCCCCGGCTTGTACGGCGGGACGCGCGACGTCGCGAGCTGTGACGTGGAACAGCAGATCCGCACGCTCACCGCCGAGGCGGCCAAGAACAAGGCGTTCGCCTCGGTGCTGAGCATCACGCCGTCCGACGTCCCCGCGTATCTGCGGGCGCTGACGCCGGTGCGGCTGCGCATGGACACCCGAGTCACCAACCACGGCTACCGGAACGGTGCCGCCACGAGCTATCAGGCGGTGCTGCAGGCGGGAACCGCGGTGCTCGTCGACGAGCACGGCGTGCCGCGGGTGCGGTGTGCCTGCGGCAATCCGCTGGCCCCGCCGACGGCGCTGCGGGGCGGGGCCGAGCGCAAGGGCGACCCCTGGCCCGCGTACCGGTCGTCGAACACGGTCGCGGTCGCGCCCGCACCGCAAGTGGTGAACGTGTTCGTGGTGCTGGACCTCACGAACGGCGAGTGGTTCGAACGGGAGAAGGGCGACACGGGCGAGAAGGACAAGCCGACCACGCCGCCCACGGCGGAGCCGTCGCCGACGCTCACCACCCCGTCGCCCTCCCCTTCGCCCTCCCCTTCGCCGTCGTCGTGTCCGTCGGGTACGACGCCGTCGCCCGCGTCCGACGCCACCGCTACGGCCTCGCCCGCGGTCTCGCCCTCGGCCACCTGTGTGCCGGTGACCGCGTCGCCCGCCTCGCCGTCTCCCTCGCCCGCCTCACCGTCACCGTCGCCGTCGCCGTCGGCATCGCCGTCCCCGTCGGCATCGCCGTCGCCGTCGCCGCCGGACACCGGGGCGACCGACGGGGCGGGTCCGGCGACCGGGGATTCGCCGGAGGTCTCCCCCGACGGTGCTCCCCGGTAGCGCTCCCACGCTCTCGGTGAGCCGTGGGCCCGTACGGCCGTCACCGAAGTGCGTGGCGGCGCGGGCAGGGAGCATCCTGGCAGGGTGACCAGGAAGCGTGCGGCCTCGCGTGCCTCACGGGGCGGGGGCGGAGCGGCGACGCCTGGCAGCCGCGTCGGCGATTCCGCAGCCGGGGACGTGCTCGGCCCGCTGCTCACCCGGACCTGTGTGCAAGCGGTCGAGGCCGTCGGCGGGCATGCCGGAAGCCTCTACCTGTGCTCGCGGACGTCCGGTCTGCTGAAGCTGGCCGTCATCGCGGGACTGCCCGTCGACCTCTTCCACCCGTGGCGGCAGATGCATGTGAACAGGCCCTTCCCGGTCGCTCATGTGCATCGCTCGGGCAGGCCCGTCAGCCTCGCCGACTCCCAGGAGGCCATGCGACGGTACCCGCAGCTCATGGCGGGCCTCCCGTTCGACTTCGGGTCGCTCTACGCGCCCGTCTCCGCTGGTCGCGAGCGGTACGGCGTGCTGGTGGCGGTGCGTGAGGCCACGCCCGGCGTTCCCGTGACGAGCGCGGACCGGCGGCGGATGCTGGGGGCCGCGCGGCGTCTCGGCGGCGCGCTGGCGGAGCTGGCCGCTGGCGGGGTCCCCGTACGGTGGGACGGTGATCCGGTGTCCGTATCGCTGCCGACGGCCGTCGGCCAGCCGGTGCGGACCGGGCGGTTCACCTGGGACCTCGACCTGGGCCTGCTCGACGGAGACGATGAGCTGTGCGCCATCCTCGGCCTGGACCCGGCCGAACTCCCCGGCACCGCGGGGACGCTGGGCAGGCGGCTTCCGCAGGCGGACGCGTACGGGCTCTGGGCCGCCGTGCGGCAGGCTGCCGGGCAGGACCGGCCGGGAGCGCGCAGGGTGCGGATCCTGGACGCGGCCGGACGCCCGCACCTGGTGGAACTGACCGCGCACCGCGCCAGGCCGCGGCAGGAGGACGACGATCCGGGCCGTTCGCGGGGCGGTACGCGCGGGCGGCTGACGGGGACCCTCATGGACCTCGGCACCGGGGCGGCAGCGGCGGGGGCTCCGGATCAGATCCCGACGGGTGTGGTGTCGACGGACCGGATGGGCAGGGTCACCCACGCCAACGACCGGGCCGAGTCCCTGCTCGGCCTCAGCGGGCGCGCGCTGTCCGGACGGGTGCTGTGGGACGCGGTCCCCTGGCTGACGCCCGCCGCCTACGAGGACGAGTACCGGTCGGCGCTGCTGTCCCTGCGCCCCGTCCGGTTCGCCGCCTGCCGGAAACCGGGGCAGTGGCTCTCGGTGGCGGTGCTGCCCGGCCGCGACGGGCTCACCGCCACGTTCACCGCGGCGGAGGAACCCGCGTACACGCCCGTGTCCACGACGCGGCCGGGGCCCGGCCTGGGCTCACCGGCCGATCGCGCCGCCGCCCTGTACCGACCGGTCGCCCTGGCCATCGCGCTGACGGAGGCCGTGACCGCGCGCCAGGTGTCCGCCGTGGTGACGGACGAGCTGCTGCCCGCCTTCGGCGGACGGCAGCTGGCCATCTACCTGCTCCGGGACGACCATCTCTACCTGGCCTGGGAGACCGGCTTTCCGCGCGGCTTCCTGGACCGGTTCGACGGCGTCGGGCTCGACGCCCGTCTGCCGGGTGTGGAGACCCTCACCACCGGACGGCCGATCTTCTTCGAGTCGATGGAGCACCTGGCCGCGAGCTATCCGGGCATCCCGCTGGACGCGCACACCGGGGCGCGGGCCTTCCTGCCGCTGATCGCCTCCGGGCGGCCGGTCGGCTCGTGCATTCTCGGCTTCGACCAGCCCCGCGGCTTCAGCCCCGAAGACCGTACGGTCCTCACCGCGCTCGCCGGGCTGATCGCGCAGGCGCTGGAGCGGGCCCGGCGCTATGACTCGGAGGCCGCCCTGGCGCGTGGGCTGCAGGACGCGCTGCTGCCGCACCGGCTGCCGGAACGCGACGACGTGGACACGGTCGGGCGCTATCTCCCCGGCACCCAGGGCATGGACGTGGGCGGCGACTGGTACGACGTGGTGGCGACCGAGCGGGGGCTCGCGCTGGTCATCGGCGACGTACAGGGGCACGGCGTCGCGGCCGCGGCGACGATGGGGCAGCTGCGCAGCGCGGTGCGGGCCTTCGCGCTCGCCGGTCGTACGCCGCAGGAGGTGATGCGCGGCACGAACCGGCTGCTGATCGACCTGGAGCACGACCAGATCGCCAGTTGCTGCTATATCGTCCTGGACCCCGTGTCCGGCGTGGCCCAGGCGGTACGGGCAGGCCACCCGCAGCCGCTGCTGCGCCACCCCGACGGGCATACCGAGGTCCTGGACCTGGCGGGCGGTGTGGTGCTGGGGGTGAGCCTGGAGGCTTCGTACGACCTCACCGAACTGCGGCTGCCGCCCGGCGCGATCCTCGCGCTGTACACCGACGGTCTGGTGGAGCAGCCGGGCGCCGACATCGACCAGGGCGTGGAGCGGCTGCGCGCCGCCCTCGCCCGAGTCGAGTCCACCTCGCTCTCCGCCATCTCGGACACGTTGATCAGCGAGGCGCGGACGGCGACCGAGCGCCCGGATGACATCGCGCTGCTGCTGGCGGGCCGCAGGGCGGGCGGCGGGTGAGGGCGATCCGCGGGTGGCGGCCCGGACGGAGCGGCCTGGGCGGCGGCGGGTGCGGCAGCCGGTGCGGGTCGGCGCGGCCGGGCGTCAGCGGCGTCGGGTGAGGCGGTGGAGGGCGCGGGGGCCTCGGCGTGGTGGCGGCAGGGCTCGGTCGACCGCATCGTCGAGGAGGGCGGAGACCGTCTCGGCGGCACAGGTGCGGTTGGCGCCGATGCCGCCGGTGGGGCCGCGTTTGATCCAGCCGACGACGTAGGCGCCGGGGCGTCCGGTCACGCGGCCCGCCTCGTTGGCGACGGTACCGGTGGCTTCATCGAAGGGGAGGCCGGGGAGGGGGACGCCCCGGTAGCCGATGGCGCGCAGCACGGCGCCCGTGCGGATCGTGTGCGTGCCCGAGTCGCCCGTGACGCGTACGGCGTCCACGTGACCGTCGCCGAGTATCGCGTCGGGGGTGCTGTGGAAGCGGAGCACGATGCGGCGGCCTGGCGGGGGCGGCGCCTGCCAGTCCCGCTCGTCGCGGGCGACGCGGGTGACGTCCTTCAGGGCGGCGGCCTTGGCGTGGGCGGGCGCCTGGTCGACGGCGGGGGCGATGCGGGGGTCGTGGTCGTCGACGGTGAGGTCCACGCCGGGCAGGTGGCGCAGGGCCAGGAGTTCGGACGTGGTGTACGCGGCCTCTTCGGGGCCGCGCCGGGCCAGCAGGACCACCTCGCGGACCCGGCTGGCGCGCAGGGCCTTCAGGGCGGGCGCGGCGATGTCGGTGCGGGCGAGGGCGCCGGGGTCGGTGAGGAGGATGCGGGCCACGTCCAGGGCGACGTTGCCGTTGCCGACGATCACGACGCGCTCGGCGGACAGGTCGACCGGGTCCGGCGTCGCGTCGGGGTGGCCGTTGTACCAGGCGACGAAGGCGCCGGCCGGGAGGGAGCCGGGCAGGTCCTCGCCCTCGATGGACAGGCGCCGGTCGGCGCTCGCGCCGACGGCGTAGATGACCGCGTCATGCTGGGCGGCGAGTTGGTCGGTGGTGATGTCGGCGCCCACGTCGAGGCCCAGGCGCAGGCGCACGCGCGGGTGGGTGTGGAAGCGGGCGAAGGCGTCGCCGACCTTCTTGGTGGCGGGGTGGTCGGGCGCCACGCCGTAGCGGATCAGGCCGCCCGCCACGGGCAGCCGGTCGATCAGGGTGACCTCGGCGTTGGTGTGCAGCAGGAGGTCCTGGGCGGCGTACATGCCCGCGGGTCCCGTGCCGACCACGGCGACCCTGAGCGGTGCGAAGTCCGGTGGCAGGACACGGGGGAAGGACGGTTCGCCCCAGGCGTGGAAGTTCGGTCCTTCGGGGGCCGCCCGCTCGGGGGGCTCGTTCTCGTAGTAGGCCGCGTTGATCGCGGCGTACTCGCGCTGTGCGGCGGGGAGCGCGTCCACCGGGAAGATCGCGTCGACCGGGCAGGCGTCGGCGCAGGCGCCGCAGCCGATGCAGGTCGCGGGGTCGATGTGCAGCATCTCGGTGCTGCCGAACGCCCGTTCCTGCGGGGTCGGGTGGATGCAGTTGACCGGGCACACGGCGACGCAGGTGGCGTCGCCGCAGCAGGTCTGGGTGATGGCGTAGGGGGCTTGGGTCATGGCGTCGGGCCCTGTTCGGTTCGGTCCGGCTCTCAGATGAGGTCAGCGCGCTTGTAGAAGGCCAGTGCCGGCTTGGTGAGCAGGCGGGACGAGGCCAGGAAGTCCATCAGGCCGGAGCAGCTCGAGCGCATCATGGACTTGTGGTGCTGGTTGGCCCTGGCCTCGGCGAGGGCGCGCTTCTCGTCGAGTCCGGCGTTCGCGTAGACCTCGCGGTTCACCATGCTGGTGACGATGAAGTACGAGGTGATCGCGATCACCAGGGCCTGGGTCTGGCGGCGGATCCGCCCGGCGCGGGCGAGGCGCTTGCGGGTCTGGTCACGGGCGAACTTCATGTGCCGCGACTCCTCGACGACGTGGATGTTGTTGATGGTGCGGACGAACGGCACGACGCGTTCGTCGCGCATCCAGTCGCGCTGCATGACGTCGAGTACCTCTTCGGCGACCAGGATCGAGGCGTAGGCCGCTTCCCCGAAGGCGAGGGTCTTGAAGGCGCGGCCCAGCTCCCGCACGATCCGGGGCGGCCGGTAGGCGGGGGCGCCGAGTTTCCGGGCGCCGCGGGCGAACATGATCGAGTGGCGGCACTCTTCGGCGATCTCGGTGAGCGCCCACTGGACTTCGGGGCTGGCCGGGTCCTTCCCGTACAGGTCGCGCAGGATCAGCTGCTGGAGGATCACCTCGAACCAGATGCCGGTGCTGGCCACCGACGCGGCTTCCTGCCGGGTCAGCTCCTTGCGCTGGGCGTCGGTCATCTCCTGCCAGTAGGCGGTGCCGTAGAGGCTGCACCACTCGGGGCTCGCGCCGTGGAAGTCCTTGTCCAACGGGGTGTCCCAGTCGACTTCGGCGGCCGGGTCGTACGCCAGCGCGGCGGCCGATGCGAGCAGCCGCCGGGCCGCGTCGTCGTAGGGGTCGTAGGGGGAGTCGTCCTCGGCGCTCGGCCGAACGGTGCTGCTTGCCATGCCTCGGCTCCTTCGCTCTCGCTGCGGGCCTCCCGGTGCGTACGCGCACCCCCGGCCCGCTTGTTAGACGGACCGTATAATAAGCGGGCCGGGTTGGCCTACCCCTGAGTAAGGAAATTGCGCGCCGCGGGCGCCCGCGGACTCGTAGAGCCGTACGACGACATCGCCACTGCCAGTCTTCGGCCGAGGAGTCACTCGCCCCGCTCGACGGCGGGACCGTCCGGCGCGTCCAGGCCGTACTGCAGAACTGGAAACCGGCGTAGGGGCCGTCCGCGACGCGGCGAGCGCGGGTGATCGGCGTCGACGGTTCACCCTCGACGGACTCGCGGACGACCGGCCGCTCGCCGCGCGGCTCGCGGGCCAGCGGCCGTCGCCCGGAGGGCGGGCCGGTCGTGGTCAGCGGCGGCTGGACTTGCGGGTGGCGCGCAGCCATTCGCGGTTCATGGCCGCGATGGACGGCAGCGGGATGCCCTTGGGGCAGGCCGTGGCGCACTCGCCGGTGAGGGTGCAGCCGCCGAAGCCTTCGGCGTCCATCTGGCCGACCATGTCCAGGACCCGGCTCTCGCGCTCGGGCGCGCCCTGCGGCAGGACGTTCAGGTGGTTGATCTTCGCCGAGGTGAACAGCATCGCGGAGCCGTTGGGGCAGGCGGCCACGCAGGCGCCGCACCCGATGCACTCGGCGTGCTCGAAGGCGGTGTCGGCGTCCGCCTTGGGTACGGGCGTGGCGTGGGCTTCCGGCGCGGATCCGGTGGGGACGCTGATGTAGCCGCCCGCCTGGATGATGCGGTCGAACGCCGAGCGGTCCACCACCAGGTCCTTGACCACGGGGAAGGCCGCCGCGCGCCAGGGTTCGACGTCGATGGTGTCGCCGTCGGTGAAGGACCGCATGTGGAGTTGGCAGGCGGTGGTGCGTTCGGGGCCGTGGGCTTCGCCGTTGATGACCAGGGAGCAGGCTCCGCAGATGCCCTCGCGGCAGTCGTGGTCGAAGGCGACGGGGTCGTCGCCGCGCAGGGTGAGGTCCTCGTTGAGGGTGTCGAGCATCTCCAGGAACGACATGTCCGGGGAGATGCCGTCCACTTCGTACGTGGACATCGCGCCGTCGGCTTCGGCGCCGCGCTGGCGCCAGACGCGCAGGGTGAGCTTCATGCGTAGCTCCGCTGGGTGGGGTGGACGTAGTCGAAGACGAGGTGTTCCCGGTGCAGGACGGGGGCCGCGCCGGGTGCGGTGAACTCCCAGGCCGCGGCGTAGGAGAAGGTCTCGTCCTGGCGGGCGGCCTCGCCGTCGGGCGTCTGGGACTCCTCGCGGAAGTGGCCGCCGCAGGACTCGGCCCGGTGCAGGGCGTCCAGGCACATCAGCTCGGCGAGTTCCAGGTAGTCGACGACGCGGTTGGCCTTCTCCAGGGACTGGTTGAGTTCCTCGCCGGCGCCGGGGACCCTGACGCGGCGCCAGAACTCCTCGCGGATCTGCGGGATGCGTTCCAGGGCCTTGCGCAGTCCGGTCTCGGTGCGGGCCATGCCGCAGAACTCCCACATGAGTTCGCCCAGTTCGCGGTGGAAGGAGTCCGGGGTGCAGTCGCCGTCGACGGCCAGCAGGCGGGCCAGGCGGTCCTGGGTGCCGGTGAGGGCCTCGTGCACGGCGGGGTGGTCGGCGTCGACGGGCTCGGTGTGCGGGTGGCGGGCCAGGTAGTCGTTGACGGTGGCGGGCAGCACGAAGTAGCCGTCGGCGAGGCCCTGCATCAGGGCGGATGCGCCGAGCCGGTTGGCGCCGTGGTCGGAGAAGTTGGCCTCGCCGATCGCGAACAGTCCGGGGACGGTGGTCTGCAGGTCGTAGTCCACCCAGAGGCCGCCCATCGTGTAGTGCACGGCGGGGTAGATCCGCATCGGCGTGGTGTACGGATCCTCGTCGGTGATCCGGGCGTACATGTCGAAGAGGTTGCCGTACTTGGCCTCGACCGCCTTACGGCCCATGCGCGCGATGGCGTCGGCGAAGTCGAGGTAGACACCCTGGCCGCCGGGTCCCACTCCCCTGCCCTCGTCGCAGACGTTCTTCGCGGCGCGCGAGGCGATGTCGCGCGGCACCAGGTTCCCGAAGGCGGGGTAGATCCGCTCCAGGTAGTAGTCGCGTTCGTCCTCGGGGATCTCGTGCGGCGGGCGGGTGTCACCCTGGGCCTCGGGCACCCAGATCCGGCCGTCGTTGCGCAGTGACTCGCTCATCAGGGTGAGCTTGGACTGGTGGTCGCCGGTGCGCGGGATGCAGGTGGGGTGGATCTGCGTGAAGCAGGGGTTGGCGAAATACGCGCCGCGCCGGTGGGCCCGCCACACGGCCGTGGCGTTGGAGTTCATGGCGTTCGTCGACAGATAGAAGACGTTGCCGTAGCCGCCGGTGGCCAGGACGACGGCGTCCGCGAAGTAGGCCTCGACCTTTCCGGTGACCAGGTCGCGGGCGACGATGCCGCGGGCCGTGCCGTCGACGACGATCAGGTCGAGCATCTCGGTGCGCGGGTGCAGCTCGACGTTGCCCCCGGCGATCTGCCGCGACAGCGCCTGGTACGCGCCGAGCAGCAGCTGCTGTCCCGTCTGGCCGCGGGCGTAGAAGGTGCGCGAGACCTGGACGCCGCCGAACGAGCGGGTGTCGAGCAGGCCGCCGTACTCGCGAGCGAAGGGCACGCCCTGGGCCACGCACTGGTCGATGATCTCGACGGATATCTGGGCCAGGCGGTGCACATTGGACTCGCGGGCCCGGAAGTCGCCGCCCTTGACGGTGTCGTAGAACAGGCGGTGGACGGAGTCGCCGTCGTTGCGGTAGTTCTTGGCGGCGTTGATGCCGCCCTGGGCGGCGATCGAGTGGGCGCGGCGCGGTGAGTCCTGGTAGCAGAACTGCACGACGCGGTAGCCCTGTTCGGCCAGCGTGGCCCCGGCGGCGCCGCCCGCGAGTCCGGTGCCGACCACGATCACGGTGTGACCGCGCCGGTTGGCGGGATTGACGAGCTTCGCCTCGAAGCGGCGGGTGTCCCAGCGTTCGGCGATCGGCCCGGCGGGGGCCTTGGCGTCGGCGATCGGCTCGCCGGTGGCGTACGAGAGGTACGCGGGGAAAGCGGGGTCGGGGGCGTTCGGGGCCATGTCAGCTCACCCATCCGGTCATCACGGCTACGGGTACGGAGGCGAAGCCCAGGGTCAGCGCCAGGGCCAGGGCGTTGGCCGCGGCTTTGAGCGCGCGGTCACGGGCGGCGCTGCCCGCGCCGAGGGTCTGGGCGGCGCTCCAGAAGCCGTGCCGGATGTGGAACCCGAGGGCGAGCACGGCGGTGAGATAGACGACGTTGCCGTACCAGGTGCCGAAGGTCGCCAGGACGTTCTCGTACGGGTGGCCCGGCTGGGCGTTCTCGTTGACGGTCAGCGTGGTCAGGTCGAGCAGGTGCCAGACGAGGAACAGGCCGAGGATGACGCCGCCCCAGCGCATGGTGCGGGTCGCGTAGCTGGCGCGTGGCCGCTTGTGGACGTACTTGCTGGGGCGCGCCTTGATGTCGCGCCGGCTGAGCTGGTACGCGGACACCGCGTGCAGGACGACGGCGGCCAGCAGCACCGCCCGGATGCCCCACAGCGCCCACTCGTAGTGCAGGGCGGGCTCTCCGAGGGTGCGCAGCCAGTGCGCGTACCCGTTGAACTCCTCGGGCCCGAAGAAGATCTTGAGGTTGCCGAGCATATGCGTGACCAGATACAGCAGCATGATCAGGCCGCTGACGGCCATCACGGCCTTCTTGCCGACGGAGGAGTCCCATATGGTGCGCGCCGTTGACGGCCGTCGGTCCGTCCGCCGTCGGTCCGTCCGCGTTCCCAGAGCCATGCGACAGACGCTAGGGGCGCCCCCCATGAGAGGTCCAAGACATAGGAGAGCTTATTTCCATAGGCTTCACCTATCGACGGGCTAGGGTGGGGTGTATGCAGTTCCAGCAGCTTCGCTACTTCGTGGCGGTCGCCGAGACCCGGCACTTCACCCGTGCGGCCGAGCGGATGCATGTCGCCCAGCCCTCGCTGTCGCAGCAGATCCGCGCGCTGGAACGGGAGTTGGGCACCGACCTGTTCAGCCGCGCCCGCGGCAACATCGCCCTCACCGACGCCGGTGAGACCCTGCTGCCGCTGGCCCGGCGCATCCTCGCGGACACGGACACCGCGCGGCAGGAGGTCGCCGAGGTGGCGCGGCTGCGCCGTGGCCGGGTGCGGCTCGGGGCCACGCCGAGTCTGTGCACCGGGCTGCTGCCGGACGTCCTTCGGGCGTTCCACGACCGCTACCCCGGCGTCCGGCTGCTGGTCGACGAGGGCGGCTCGCACGACCTGGTGCGCCAGCTCGCCCGCGGGGAGCTGGATCTGGCGCTGATCACCCTGCCGCTGCCGAGCCCCGCGCCCGCGCTGAGCGCCGTCCCTCTGCTGCGTGAGGACCTGGTGGTGGTGTCGGGGCCGCGGGCGCCCGCGCCGGGCGGCGGCGCGACGCCGCTGGAGATCTCCGCGTTGCGGGGCGAGCGGCTGGTGATGTTCCGGCACGGCTACGACCTGCGGGAGCTGACGGTCGCGGCGTGCCGGGCGGCCGGGTTCGAACCGGACTTCGCCGTCGAAGGCGGTGAGTTGGACGCCGTGCTCGGCTTCGTGCGCGCGGGGCTCGGGGTGGCCGTCGTGCCGCATATGGTCGCCACGCGTGCCGGGCACGGGCTGCGGGTGACGCCGCTCGCGGAACCCGGTCTGCGCCGTACGGTCGCCCTGGCGCACCGCAGCGACGTGGACCCGCCGCGCGCGGCGCGCGAGCTCCAGCGCATGCTGCTGGCCACGGAGTTCGCGCCCTCGGGCCGACGGCCTCCTGCTGCGTGACGGGACACGGACACCTGGTGTTCGTCCGCGGTTCGCCCTGGCGCAGCGCGCGTCGTCGAGCATCTGTATCCCCTGAGTACACGACCAGAGGGGGGTCAGGGTGCGTCATCGACAGAAGTCCCGCTCGTTTCTGCTGCCCGCGGCCGCCGGGGCCACCGCCGCGGCGGTGGCGCTGGGGGGTGCGTTTCTGCTCTCGCGCGACGGCGGCGGCACGGCGGGCGGGCGCGCGGAGTCCCCGCGGCCCGCTCCGGCCGCGGCGGTGGTCGACTGCGCCGAGAGCGGCAAGGTCGCGGGGTCGGGGTCATCGGCGCAGTCGCACGCGGTGAAGCGCTGGATCAAGGAGTACGAGCGGGCGTGTCCCGGCACCCGGATCGCCTACCGGCCGGTGGGGTCGGGGGCCGGGGTGGCGCAGTTCCTGCGGGGCGCCACGACGTTCGGGGGCACCGACGGGGCGCTGAAGCCCGACGAGGTGGAGGCGGCGAAGCTGGCCTGCCCCGGCGGGCGGGCCATTGACCTGCCCATGGTCGGAGGCGCGGTCGCCATCGGCTACAACCTGGAGGGCGTGACCGATCTGGTCCTGGACGCCCCGACGCTCGCGAAGATCTACGACACCGAGATCACGCGGTGGGACGACCCGGCGATCCGGCGGCTCAACCCCGGTGTCCGGCTTCCCGGCGTCCCGATTCACGCGGTGCACCGCTCCGACGCGTCGGGCACGACCCAGAACCTGAACGCCTATCTCGCCGAGGCGGCCCCCGAGGAGTGGCCCCACCCCGTGGAGAAGGCGTGGAAGGGCAAGGGCGGTGAGTCCGGGGACGGTTCCGACGGTGTGGTGTCCGAGGTGAAGTCCACTCCGGGGGCGATCGGTTACTTCGAGCTGTCGTTCGCCGAAGCCGAGAAGATCCCCACGGTCCGGATCGACACGGGCGCCGCCGAGCCGGTCCGGGCCAGTCCCGAGAGCGCGTCGGTCGGCATCGCGGCCGCCGAGGTGGTGGGCGAGGGCAAGGACCTCACCCTGAAGCTCGACTACGGCACGAGTGCCGACGGGGCCTACCCGATCGTCCTGGTCACGTACGAGATCGTCTGCGACCGGGGGAACGACCCCGAGACGCTGCCCGCGTTGAAGTCGTTCCTGAGCTACACCGCGGGCGAGGAGGGGCAGCGGCTCCTGCCGAGGATCCACTACGCGCCGCTGCCGGAGAGCATCGCGGTCCAGGTGCGGGAGGTCGTCCAGACGCTGTCCTGACCGGGCCGCCCGGCGTCACTTGCCCCGGACAGAGGTGAAGGTTAGCCTCGCCTTACTTACGGTCCGGGGTGGATTCGGGCCACGTCAGGAGAGGCTTCCCATAGATGTCCAGTTCCCTCACCCGGTCCGCGACGTTCGTCGCTCTCGCCGCCGCTGCCGCGGTCACCCTCACCGCCTGTGGCGGCGGTGACGGCGACACGTCATCCGAGGGCGGGGAGCGGACCGACGCCGCCACGCACACCGTGCAGACGGTCATGGGGGACGTGGAGGTCAAGGACGACCCGAAGCGGGTCGTGGTGCTCGACACCGACGCGCTCGACTCGGCCGTCACGCTCGGCGTCACCCCGGTCGGCGGCACCACCGTCGCGGAGGGCGCCCCCTTCTCCCCGTACCTGCCCGAGGACGAGCTCAAGGGGATCAAGCCGGTCGGGGTGATCGGCGAGCCGAACCTCGAGGCGATCAACCAGCTGAAGCCCGACCTGATCCTGGGGAGCAAGGTCCGTTACGAGAAGCACTACAAGGCGCTGTCCAAGATGGCCCCGACCGTGTTCTCGGACACCACGGGACCGACCTGGCGCGAGAACTTCGACCTGCACGCCGACGCGCTCGGCCAGAAGAACGAGGCCGGGAAGGTCGTCGCCGACTACGAGGACCACGTCAAGCGGCTGACCGACGCGCTCGGCGGGCCCGCGGAGGCGAAGAAGACCAAGGTCGGCTTCGTCCGCTTCGTCGAGGGCGCGGACACCCGCCTCTACCTCAACGACACGTTCGTCGGCTCCATCCTCAAGGACCTCAAGGTCGGCCGCCCGGCGAACCAGGACAAGGACGGCTTCTCGCTCGACGTCAGCCCCGAGCAGATCGACAAGGCCAACGCCGACGTCATCTTCTACTCCACCTACGGCGACGCGAAGAAGGCCCAGGAGACCTCCACCACCGGCGGCCCGCTGTGGAAGAAGCTGGACGCGGTGAAGAACAAGAAGGCCTTCAAGGTCGACGACAACCTCTGGATGCTCGGCATCGGCTACACCGGCGCCGGTCAGATCCTGGACGACATGGAGAAGAACTACGGCGCCGCCGTGTGAGGCACTGCCGTGTGAAGGGCCGCCGTCGCCGTGTGCTACCGCTCATCGCCGTCCGCGCTCCCGGCGGACGGCAGGGACGGAGCGGACTCCCCGTCATCCCCGGTCAGCGGGGGCGGGGCGTCCTCGGCGGGGGCGTCCACGGCCGGGGGCTGAGCCACGGGGGACCCGTCCGCTGAGACCGGCGGCGCCGGGGCGTTCTGGGCGCGCTCCAGGAAGCGGAGGAGTTCGACGGGGAAGGGCAGGACGAGGGTCGAGTTCTTCTCGGCGGCGACGGCCACCACGGTCTGCAGCAGGCGCAGCTGGAGCGCGGCGGGCTCTTCGGACATCTGGTGGGCCGCCTCGGCCAGCTTCTTGGAGGCCTGGAGCTCGGCGTCGGCGTTGATGACGCGGGCGCGGCGCTCCCGGTTGGCCTCGGCCTGGCGGGCCATCGAGCGTTTCATCGTCTCCGGGAGCGACACGTCCTTGATCTCGACCCGGTCGATGGTCACCCCCCATTCGAGCGCCGGGCTGTCGATCATGAGCTCCAGGCCCTGGTTGAGCTTCTCGCGGTTGGACAGCAGGTCGTCCAGCTCGCTCTTGCCGATGATCGAACGCAGCGAGGTCTGCGCCATCTGCGCCACCGCGAACCGGTAGTCCTCCACGCGGACGATCGCGCTCGCCGGGTCCACGACCTTGAAGTACACCACCGCGTCGACCCGGACCGTGACGTTGTCCCGCGTGATGCCCTCCTGGGCGGGCACCGGCAGCGTCACGATCTGCAGATTGACCTTGCGCATCCGGTCGATCGCCGGGACGATCATGGTGAAGCCGGGGCCCCTGACCTGCTCGCGCAGACGCCCCAGCCGGAACACCAGACCCCGCTCGTACTGTTTCACCACGCGGGCGGCCGCCGCCACGTACACGGCGCCCGCGGTCGCGGCCGTGAAGCCGATGGTGAGCAGCTCTTCCAGCATGACGACCCCCTGCCGTCGCGTCGGCCGTCACTACCACGATATGCCGGGGAATCAACCAGGGCGAGTCCGGTCAGCCAGGTCGAGTCCGGTCAGCGGATCGGCAGGCCCGCCAGGGTGCGGGCGATCACCAGGCGCTGGATCTCGCTGGTGCCCTCGAAGATGGTGTAGATCGCCGCGTCGCGGTGCATCCGCTCGACCGGGTACTCGCGGGTGAAGCCGTTGCCGCCGAGGATCTGGACGGCCTGGGCGGTCACCTTCTTGGCGGTCTCGCTGGCGAACAGCTTCGACATGGAGCCCTCGGCCGAGGTGAACTGCTTTCCGGTGGTGGCCATCCAGGAGGCCCGCCACACCAGCAGCCGGGCCGCGTCGACCTGCGTGCGCATATCGGCCAGCTGGAAGGCGACGCCCTGGTTGTCGATGATCGGGCGGCCGAACTGGGTGCGCGTCTTCGCGTACTCCAGGGCCTCCTCGTACGCGGCCCGCGCGGTGCCCACGGCCATCGCGCCGACCGCCGGGCGGGACGCCTCGAAGGTGGCCATCGCGGCGTTCTTGACGCGCTCGCCGCCGTCCTTGGCGCGCTGGCGGGCGCGGGCGAGGCGCTCGTCGAGCTTGTCCTTGCCGCCGAGCAGGCAGTGTCCTGGCACCCGGACGTCCTCCAGGACGACCTCGGCGGTGTGCGAGGCGCGGATGCCGTGCTTCTTGAACTTCTGCCCCTGCGACAGGCCGGGGGTCGCGGGCGGCACGATGAACGAGGCGTGCCCCTTGGTGCCGAGGTCGGGGTCGACGACCGCGACCACGACGTGGACGTTCGCGATGCCGCCGTTGGTCGCCCAGGTCTTGGTGCCGTTCAGCACCCACTCGTCCTTGGCCTCGTCGTACACGGCGCGGGTGCGCATCGCGCCGACGTCGGATCCGGCGTCCGGCTCGGACGAGCAGAAGGCGGCCACCTTCACGTCGTCGGCGTCGCCGTACATCTGCGGGATCCAGGTGCCGATCTGCTCCTCGGTGCCGTTGGCCAGGACGCCGACCGCCGCCAGGCCGGTGCCGACGATCGACAGGGCGATCCCGGCGTCGCCCCAGAAGAGTTCCTCCATGGCCATCGGGATGCCGAGCCCGGTCGGGTCGAAGAACTGCTGGGCGTAGAAGTCGAGGGAGTAGATGCCGACCTTCGCGGCCTCCTGGATGATCGGCCAGGGGGTCTCCTCGCGCTCGTCCCACTCGGCGGCCGCGGGGCGGATCACGTCGGCGGCGAATCCGTGGAGCCAGTCGCGCACCTCCCGCTGCTCGTCGCTCAGCTCCATGGTGAACTCGGCCATGTCCCCTCCAGCACGTTGTTACTTGCGGTAACGAGAGTCTGTTACCGGCTGGTAGACGCTGTCAACTCCCGACCGCTCGTTCGAGAGGGCGGGAGGGGAGAGTGTTACGTTGCGCGTTGCGTCACGGACCGACACGGGCGGGGAGAACCTCATGGAGACGACCACACCGCGGACCGACCAGGAGCGGTCGGCCGAGCACAGGCGGCGCGAGCTGCTGGAGGCCGCCGACCGGGTGGTGCTCCGGGACGGGCCCGGCGCGTCCATGAACGCCATCGCCGCCGAGGCCGGGATCACCAAGCCGATCCTCTACCGGCACTTCGGCGACAAGGGCGGCCTGTACGCCGCGCTCGCCAAGCGGCACACCGACGCGCTGCTGGCCGCCCTGCGCGCCGCGCTCGACGCCCCGGCCCAGCGCCGGGAGCGGGTCGAGGCCACTCTGGACACCTATCTCGCGGCCATCGAGGCGCGGCCGCAGGTGTACCGGTTCCTGATGCACCCGGCGGAGAGCGCGCCGCAGGGCGAGCAGGGCTTCGACGTCGGCCTGCACTCCGCCCCGGTGCTGCGCAGGCTCGGCGAGGAGCTCGCCGACGTCATCGCGGAGCGGGTCGACCTCGGCCCCGGCAGCGCCCAGCTGGCGCGGGTCTGGGGGCACGGCATCGTCGGGATGATGCACGCGGCGGGCGACTGGTGGCTCGGCGAACGGCCCTGTTCGCGCGCCGAGTTGGTGCACAGCCTGGCCGATCTGCTGTGGGGGCGGCTGGCCGCGGCCGGTGACCGCGTCGACGGCCCCGGATTCTGAGCGCGTCATCCCCGGATTCTGAGCGCGCCACGCTGAGCGCGTCGGCTACCCGCTCCAGGGCGCCCGGCGGGCGGCGCGCAGTACGCGGCGGCGGCGCCAGCCGGTGAGCCGGTCCGGGTAGACGCGGCCCGCCAGGTGGTCGCACTCGTGCTGGAGGCAGCGCGCGAAGAACCCGGTGCCCTCGACCCGCACCGGCTCCCCGCGCAGATCGACGCCCGCGACCAGGGCGCGGTCGAAGCGCGGGGTGCCCGCCTCCAGGCCGGGCAGCGACAGGCAGCCCTCGGGGCCGCGCAGCACCACCCCGTCGGCCTCTTGGAGGCGCGGGTTGACGATATGGCCGAGGTGGCGGCGGTCCTCGTCGTCGGGGCAGTCGTACACGAAGACCCGCTGGGCGACGCCGATCTGGTTGGCGGCGAGGCCGACGCCGCGCGCCGCGTACATCGTGGCGTACAGGTCCTCGACCAGGCGGGCGAGCGCGGGCCCGAAGTCGGTGACCTCCTCGCACGCGGAGTGCAGCACCGGATCGCCGAACAGACTCATCGTCCGTACGCGCCCACGACTGCCTGGAAGAGAACCCTGTCGCATGCGCGCAAGGGTACGTTCCCCGTACCGCGCGACCGCACGGCGGCAGTGCGGTTCGGGGCCCGTCGCGGATCTCGATAGGCTGAGCCCAGACCAGTGGTCGGGGGCAGGCTTACACCAGCGCTCGGGGGGCGGCGCGGCGCCGTACGCAAGGAGGATCTAGGACGATGTCAGGGAACACGGACCCGCTGTCGCCGCGGGCCAAGCTGGCCGTGACGGCGGGCAGGGCGGCCGCCGCCGTATCGCGGGCCGCGGGCCGCGGCAGCGGATCGGTGATCGGCGGCCGGGTGGCCCTCAAGCTCGACCCGGAGCTGCTCGGGCGTCTCGCCCAGCACCTCGACGTGATCCTGGTCTCCGCGACGAACGGCAAGACCACCACCACCCGGCTGATCGCCGAGGCGCTCGGCGCGGCGGGCCCGGTGGTGTCGAACGCGCTGGGCGCGAACATGCCCGCCGGGATCACGTCGGCGCTGGCCGGTGGCTCGGACGCCAAGTTCGGGGTGATCGAGGTCGACGAGAAGTATCTCGCGGGTGTCGCGCGCGATGTGGCGCCCAGGGCCATCGCGCTGCTGAACCTGTCCCGCGACCAGCTCGACCGGGCGGGTGAGACCCGGATGCTCGCCGAACGCTGGCGTGAGGGCCTGTCGGGCTCCAAGGCCGTCATCATCGCCAACGCGGACGACCCGCTGGTGGTGTGGGCGGCGTCCTCGTCGCCGAACGTGGTGTGGGTCGCGGCGGGCCAGGAGTGGAAGGACGACGCCTGGTCCTGCCCGTCCTGCGGCGGTGTGATGCAGCGGCCCGAGGACGACTGGTTCTGCGGTGAATGCGGTTTCCGCCGCCCCGCGCCGAGCTGGGCGCTCAGCGGCGACCACGTGCTGGACCCGCACGGCTCCGCGTGGCCGATCCACCTCCAGCTGCCGGGCCGCGCCAACAAGGCCAACGCCGCCAGCTCCGCCGCGGTCGCCGCGGTGTTCGGGGTGCCGCCGCAGGTGGCGCTGGAGCGGATGTACCAGGTGCAGGCGGTGGCCGGGCGGTACGACGTGGTGCAGTTCCAGGGCCGTGATCTGCGGCTGCTGCTGGCGAAGAACCCCGCGGGCTGGCTGGAGACGTTCTCGCTGATCGACCCGCCGCCGTCCCCGGTGCTGCTGTCGGTGAACGCGCGCGGCGCGGACGGCACGGACACCTCGTGGCTGTGGGACGTCGACTACACCCGGCTCGCCGGGCACCCGATCTTCGTCATCGGCGACCGCAAGCTCGACCTCGCGGTGCGTCTGGAGGTCGCGGGCCTGGACTTCCGGGTCTGCGAGTCGGTCGACGAGGCGGTGCAGCTCGCCCCGCCGGGACGGATCGAGGTCATCGCGAACTACACCGCCTTCCAGGACCTGCGCCGCCGCGTCGGCAACTAGCCCCCACCCGACCTCGTAAGGCTCGTAAGGACGGATCAGCATGAGTGACAACAGCCTGCGTCTGGTGTGGGTCTACCCGGACCTGCTCAGCACGTACGGCGACCAGGGCAACGTCCTGGTCGTGGAACGCCGGGCCCGGCAGCGCGGCCTTCAGGTCGAGCGCTACGACGTACGCAGCGACCAGCCGGTGCCCACCTCCGGCGACATCTACCTGATCGGCGGCGGCGAGGACCGGCCGCAGCGGCTCGCGGCCGAGCGGCTGCGGCGGGACGGCGGTCTGAACCGTGCGGCGGCCAACGGCGCGATCGTCTTCTCGGTCTGCGCGGGATACCAGATCCTCGGCCACGAGTTCATCAACGACCTCGGCGAGCGGGAGCCCGGACTCGGGCTGCTCGACGTGGTGTCCACGCGCGGCGAGGGCGCGCGGTGCGTGGGCGACGTGCTGGGCGACATCGACGAGCGGCTCGGGCTGCCGCAGCTCACCGGGTTCGAGAACCACCAGGGCGTCACGCACATCGGCCCGTCCGCGCGGCCGCTGGCGCGAGTGCGGCTCGGCCAGGGCAACGGCACCGGGGACGGTACCGAAGGCGCGTACAACGACACGGTCTTCGGGACGTACATGCACGGTCCGGTGCTGGCCCGCAATCCGCAGATCGCGGATCTGCTGCTGAAGCTGGCCCTGGACGTGAACGCCCTGCCGCCCGCCGACGACCGCTGGTACGAGGCGCTGCGCGACGAGCGGATCGCGGCGGCGACCCAGCCCGCATAAGCGCTCCGCGGGGAGTCCGGTACGCCGCCTGCGGGTGCGTCGTGGCTGGTCGCGCAGTTCCCCGCGCCCCTAAGGGGCGCCCCGTCACTCTGCACTAGTAGGGTGGCGGGGTCTTTGCCGGACGACGTGGTCCGGTCTTCCGTCCACGTTGCAAAGGTTCCTGGCCCATGCGTATTGGCGTCCTCACCTCCGGCGGCGACTGCCCCGGCCTGAACGCCGTGATCCGTTCGGTCGTCCATCGTGCCGTGGTCGACCACGGCGACGAGGTCATCGGCTTCCACGACGGCTGGAAGGGCCTGCTGGAGTGCGACTACCGCAAGCTCGACCTGGAGGCCGTCAGCGGCATCCTGGCCCGTGGCGGCACCATCCTCGGCTCCTCCCGCGTCCAGCCCGCCCAGCTCCGTAACGGCGTCGAACTGGCCAAGAGCCACCTCGCCGAACTGGAGCTGGACGCGGTCGTCCCGATCGGCGGCGAGGGCACCCTCAAGGCCGCCCGGCTGCTGTCCGACGGCGGCCTGCCCGTCGTCGGCGTACCGAAGACCATCGACAACGACATCGCCGTCACCGACGTCACCTTCGGCTTCGACACCGCGGTCGGTGTCGCCACCGAGGCCCTGGACCGGCTGAAGACCACCGCCGAGTCGCACCAGCGGGTCCTGATCGTCGAGGTGATGGGCCGCCACACCGGCTGGATCGCGCTGAACTCGGGCATGGCCGCCGGAGCGCACGCCATCGTGGTCCCCGAACGTCCCTTCGACATCGAGGAGCTGACCGAGAAGGTCGGCGCGCGGTTCGCGGCGGGCAAGAAGTTCGCGATCGTCGTGGTCGCCGAGGGCGCCAAGCCCCTGCCGGGCACCATGGACTACGACGAGGGCGGCAAGGACATCTACGGACACGAGCGGTTCCAGGGCATCGCCCGCGAACTCTCCCTCCAGCTCGAGAAGCGGCTCGGCAAGGAGGCCCGTCCGGTGATCCTGGGGCACGTCCAGCGCGGTGGCACCCCCACCGCGTACGACCGTGTGCTCGCCACCCGCTTCGGCTGGCACGCCGTGGAGGCGGTGCACCGCCGCGAGTTCGGGATGATGACCGCGCTGCGCGGCACCGACATCGTGATGGCGCCGCTCGCCGAGGCCGTGGAGACCCTCAAGACGGTGCCCGCGGAGCGCTACGCCGAGTCCGAGTGCGTGCTCTGATGCGCACGCTCTGATGCGCGTGCCCCCGCCCCCGCCCGCTGTCGCTGGCGGGGGCGGTTCTACTCTGGTTCGGACAACCAGCACGAATCAGGAGCGATTGCATGGCGGATCACAGCGGACACGGCATGATGATGGACTTGCCGCCGTTCACGCTGGAGCGGGGTCTGGAA
This sequence comes from Streptomyces sp. O3, assembly GCF_054788135.1. Taxonomy (NCBI): domain Bacteria; kingdom Bacillati; phylum Actinomycetota; class Actinomycetes; order Kitasatosporales; family Streptomycetaceae; genus Streptomyces; species Streptomyces sp. O3. Next base: position 229,337 of record NZ_JBTVYK010000002.1, on the reverse strand, counting down.
CTGTCGGTCGACCCCCTGTTCCTGGTCGGCTCGCTGGCGGCGCTCGGCCTCTACGGCTGGGGGGTGGCGCGTATGGTGCGCCGCGGGGACGCCTGGCCCGTCGGCCGTACGGTGGCGTTCACGCTCGGGGTGCTGACGATCGCCCTGGTGATGTGCACCAAGCTGAACGACTACGGCATGGTGATGTTCAGTGTGCACATGGTGCAGCACATGGTGATCAGCATGCTGTCGCCGATCCTGCTGCTGCTCGGAGCGCCGATCACGCTGGCGCTGCGGGCCCTGCCGGTGGCGGGCCGCGGCCGCAAGGGGCCACGAGAGCTGCTGCTCGCCCTGCTGCACAGCCGCTATACGCGGGTGATCACGCATCCGGCGTTCACGATCCCGCTGTTCATCGCGAGCCTGTACGGGCTGTATTTCACGCCGCTGTTCGACTTCCTGATGGAGTCGAGCACGGGGCACGCCGTCATGATGGTGCACTTCCTCATGGTGGGCGTGGTGTTCTTCTGGCCGATCATGGGTGTGGATCCGGGGCCGCACCGGCCCGGCTATGTGATGCGCATGCTGGAGCTCTTCGCGGGCATGCCGTTCCACGCCTTCTTCGGCATCGCGCTGATGATGGCGTCCCAGCCCATGATCGGCACCTATATGGACCCGCCCGCCTCGCTGGGCATCGACGCGCTCAGCGACCAGGAGGCGGCGGGCGGGATCGCCTGGGCCTTCAGTGAGATCCCGTCCGTGGTGGTGCTGGTGGCCCTGCTGTTCCAGTGGCGGCGGTCCGAGGACCGGGAGGCCCGGCGCAAGGACCGGGCCGCCGACCGGGACGGAGACAAGGAGCTGGAGCGGTACAACGCCTATCTGGCGTCGCTGCACGCGCGTGGGCGCTAGCGAAAGCGGTCCTTCGCGGGAGACGATGACGCTACGGTCACGGTACGGGCGCGGCGGCGTCCGGTCTCCAGGGAAGAGGGTGTCGCGATGCCCGGTTCTACGAAGACGATGGGCGTGCTGACCGTCGGTGGGCTCGTCGTGGTGACGGCCTATACGGCGACGCTCGGCAGCAACGGCTGGCTGTGGTTCGGCTGGGTGGTGCTGGGGCTGATCACGCTGGCGATGGCGCTGTCCCGGCCTACGTGAGCGCGGTCCCGCGCGGTCTTCGACGGCGCTTAGCGGGTCCCCGTCCGGTTGGGGCGGGGACCCGCTCGTGCTTGGTCCTGGGCGAGCGTCCGGATGTGCGCGGATGTTCCGGGCCCCGGTGACCACTGTCCGCGCACGGTTGCATACTGGGGTGGCGTGCCGGGCGTCACGGCACGCGGATCGCGTCGCGCACGCCGACCTGGGGGGCCTGCATGGAGCCGGGAGACGACCGTTTCGGATCGGGTGCGGTCCCACCGCCGCCAGGGCAGCCGCCGGTGTACGGGGCTCCTCCCCCGCCGCCGTTCCCGCCCGCGTCTCCGCCTGGCCCGCCCGCGCCGCCGGACCCGGTGCGCGCCCTGGCCGTCGGACTGCTGAACCTGAGCGGTCTCGGGCTCGGCTACGCGCTGCTGCGGCGCTGGGTGCTGGCCGTCGTGTGCTGGGCGGCCACGGCCGGGCTGCTGGTGGTCGCGCTGCCCGCCGACGCCGACGGCATAGCGGACGCCTGGGTGTTCGGCTACGCGGCGGTGCTGGTGCTGGCCGCGGCGGACGGCGCACGCCGCGCCTATCGCGCGGCCACGGTGCTGCCCGTCCGGTCGCTGCTGGCCGCCGTACTCGGGTTCGCGCTGCTGGCCGTACCCACGGGCGGCGCGGTCGCCTACGAGTCCGCCAGGGACGAGGCGAGGGAGCGGGTGCTCCTGGAACGTCTCGCGCAGACCGACGCGCTCGTCGAGAGCGCCTCGGCCGAGAAGACGTTCGCCGAGGCGCGGCCCCGGTACCGGCTGGCCCTGGAGCGCTACCGCTCGCTGGGCGAGCGGCACTCGGGCTCACGGGCCGGGAAGCTGGTGCCGCAGCGGCTCGACGCCTACTACCAGGCCGTGGCCGCGCCGTACCGCCAGGGCGACCACTGCACGGCCGTCGAACCGCTGACGTATCTGCGGACCGTGCCGGATCAGGTGGACAGCGGCCTGCTCGGCGAGCTGGCCGAGTGGCCCGATGACCCGCTGGCGGCCTCGCTGTACGGGTGCGGAATGTCCAAGCTCGGGACCAGGACCGCCGGGACGAGCGGCGGGGACCTGGGCGAACTGCTGCGGACCTTCCCCGAATCCGAGCAGGCGGGCAAGGTCGCGCCCGCGATCCGCAAGGAGATCAGCGCTCAGGTCGGGCAGTTGAAGGGCGGCGCGCCGTGCGCGGTCACCGGCCGGCTGCGCAACATCGGCGCCACGGCCAGGGACCTGCCCGAAGACGTGGGCAGCGCGCTGGGCAGGGACGCCGAGAGCGGGGTCGAGGACGGCGCCTACGCCTGCGGGGTGGACCAGTTCAAGACGAAGAAGTTCAGTTCCGCGCGGCGGACGATGGAGAAGTTCGTCAGCGAGTACCGGAACAGCTCGCGCACCGCGCAGGCCAGGAGGATCGCGATCGCCGCGGAGATCGCGACCTCCCGGCCGTCGGCCGGGAAGAAGCTGCCGCGCGCCAGCAGTCCCGGCGGCTCCCGGATGCAGCTGGTCATCACCAACGACGCCCCGCAGCCGGTCGAGATCCTTTACACCGGCTCGACCACCGGCAGCGTGAAGATCCCGGCGTGCGCGAACTGCAAGGAGTACGCCAACCGGACCGAGAGCAGGAAGAACGGCTGCTCCAGCGGCGGCTCGAAGAAGTACCGGAAGACCACCCTGCGGCTGCCCGCGGGTGACTACCACTTCCTGGCCAAGTACGGCCCCGGCGTACGCAAGATCGCCAACGGCCGTGACATCCGGCCGGGCTACCGGTACACCACCTGCACGGTGATCGTCAGGACCGGTTCACTGGGGTCGCTTGACCTGTAGGGCGACGGAGCGCCCCGCCCAGCTGGGCGCCGGTTCGGTGAGGCCGTCCAGCCGGGCGCGGATCCCGTCCGGGAACGGCGCCGCGCGGCCCGCCTGCTGGTCCACGTGCAGGGACAGCAGTTCGGTCGTGGTCGGGCGCGCCCTGGGTGATGAGACCCGTTCCCTGCGCCAGCTCGCGGCCGACCATGAGACGCCGCGAGGAATCAACGAACGCATCCGCACCACGTGGTTCGGCACGGCCGGCTCCGATGCGCTGAAGGAGGCGCTCGACGCGCTGCTATCCGGCCTCGGGTAGGCGAGAGTGACGCACCAACCGCCCTGAGTGGCAGGCTGATTGTCCCGCGCCGGGGGCGGTGACGGCTCTACACTGTCGTCGCCCTGGCAGGACTCCGACCGGCCACCACAGGAGCTGAGCCGCACGCATGGACACGACGAACAGCTCGCCGGACTTCGACGGACCCGATCCGGGAAGGCGTCGGTTCCTCGGTTACGTACTGGCGGCGCCACTTCTGGTGACCGCCGCCGAACTCGTCCGCGCGCCCCAGGCCAGGGCCCAGGCTCCCGCCGACGGCATCCCCTCCCCCGACATCACGGATCTGGTCGACCTCAACGACGTGATGACCGCGGCGACCCTGCCGACCGCCGGGCTCATCACCGTCCAGGTCAACACCGACGGCACCGTGTCCTTCGCCCTGCCCCGCGCCGAGGTCGGGCAGGGCATCACCACCTCCACGGCCATGCTCATCGCCGAGGAGATGGACGTACCGCTCGACCGGGTGCGCGTCACGCTGGCCGACGCACGCCCCGAGCTGGTGTTCAACCAGCTCACGGGCGGGTCCAACACCACCATCGCGACCTACACGCCGGTACGGGTGGCCGCCGCGATCGCGCGCGGACGGCTGCTCGACGCCGCGGCGGCGGAGCTCGGCGCGGCCGTCGGCGCGCTGAAGGTCGAGGCGGGCGTCGTCACCGCGCCCGGAGGCGCGAGCATCGGCATCGGCGCGCTCGCCGAGAGAGCCGCGGGCGTACGCGACGAGCGGGTCGCCGCGGACCTCAAGCCGTCCGGGGAGTTCACCGTCATCGGCACCCCGCAGCGCCGTATCGACGCGCTCGAAGCGGTCACGGGACGCAAGAAGTTCGCGATGGACCTCGCCATACCGGACGCGGCGCCGACGATGGTGTGCCGCCCGCCGACCCTCAACGGCGAGGTCGGCTCGGTGACCAACGCCGATACGGTACGGGCGATGCCGGGCGTGACCGACGTCGCCGTCGTCTCCACGGGCGTCGCGGTGCGGGCCCGCACCTTCGGGCAGTGCATCGACGCCGTCCGCGCCCTGACGGTGTCGTGGAAGCCGGGCACCGCCGAAGGCAAGTCCGACGCCTCCGTGCTCAGGGAGCTGGCGTCCGCCGAAGTTCCCCTGGGGCTCCCGCCGTTGACGCCAAGCGTGGAGGAACGTTTCACCTTTCATTTCCGCAGCAACAGCGCCCTGGAGCCGAACTCCGCGATAGCCGACGTACGGCCCGACCGCGCCGAGATCTGGTCGAGCCTCAAAGCACCGATCGTCGCGAAGAAGACCATCGCGGCCAAGCTGGGGCTGCCGTCGAGCGCGGTCACGGTACATGTCACCGAAGGCGGCGGCTCGTTCGGCCGCAGACTGTTCCACGACGGGGCGCTGGAAGCCGCCGAGATCTCCCAGAAGATCGGCAAGCCGGTCAAGCTCATGTGGCACCGCGCCGACGACTCGCGTCAGGGACGCACCCACCCCATGGCCACGTCCCGCGTGCGCATCGCCTACCTCGGCGGCACGGTCCTCTCGTACCAGCAGCGGCACACCAGCGTGGCCACCGACCTCGGCCATGGCTTCGGCGAGATGTTCACCGCGATGGCCGCCAAACTGCCGGTGGCCGGTCTGGGGTTCTCGGAGACCTTCTTCCAGCTCTCCCAGAACATGCCGTACGACTTCGGCGTGCACAGCCGGATCCTCAACGAGACCGACGAGAGCTTCAACACCGGCAGCATGCGCAACGTCTACTCCCCCGACGCCACCTGCGCCCGCGAACTGGTCGTCGACAAGCTGGCGGCCGCGATGGGCAAGGACCCCTACCGGCTACGGCGCGACTTCCTCAAGGACGACCGGTCCAAGGCGGTCCTGGACAAGGTCGCGCAGGCCGGGCGATGGGGCCGGGAGATGCCCGCGGGGACGGCGCAGGGCATCGCGTTCCACGGCGAGTACCACTCCGCCAGCGCGGTCCTCGTGGAGATCGACTGCCGCCCCGAGACCGTCAACCGCCCCATCCGCAACGCGGTGTCCGGGCCCCGCGTCACCAAGGTCGTCCTCGCCGTGGACGCCGGACTCACCGTCAACCCCCGCGGCCTCGAAGCGCAGATGACGGGCTGCGTCATGGACGGCATCGCCCTGGCCCTGACCTCCAGCCTGCACCTGCGCGACGGTCACTTCCTGGAGGCCAGCTGGGACGACTACTTCTACACACGGCAGTGGAACACCCCGCCCGAGCTGCGGATCATCGTGATGCCGGACTCCGGCGACACGCCAGGTGGCGCGGGGGAGCTGGGCGTCGCCGCGTCGATGGCCGCGGTCGCCTGCGCCTACGGGCGGGCCACCGGGACCGTCCCCACCGCCTTCCCGATCAACCACGGCACACTCTCCTTCGAGCCCAAACCGACCGTCCCGCCCGTCCCCGAGTCCCCGGCCGACGGCCTCGACCACGCCTACTGACAAGGAGCCCTCGTGCCCCAGCACACCTTCCGCCTCAACGGCGAACAGGTCACGGTCGACGCCGCCGACGACGAACGACTGCTCTGGGTCCTGCGCGACATCCTCGGTGTCACCGGCCCCAAGTACGGCTGCGGCATCAACGTCTGCAAGGCCTGCACCAGTCACGTCAACGGCAAGGCGGTGAACCCCTGCGCGATCCCGGTGGGGAAACTGGGGCCGACCGACGAGGTCACCACGATCGAGGGCCTCCCGGCCACGGCGGGAGCGGACCTGCACCCGATGCAGGAGGCATGGCTCGACCAGGACGTCGCCCAGTGCGGCTACTGCCAGCCGGGCCAGATCATGGCCGCCGTCGCCCTGGTCCGCAAGGTCAGGAAGGAAGGCCGGGACATCACCGACGCCGACCTCGACACCATCCGCAACATCTGCCGCTGCGGCACCTACCCCCGTATCCGTGAGGCGATCAAGGCGGCCGCCGAGAAAATGTGAGCGTGCGGCAGGTTCCGCGCTGCCGTGCCCCTGAGTTGGGCACGCCGGCGCTATGCCGTGCGGCGCCGAGGCCCATCCGGTACAGTGGGGAAACTCATGTTCTATTACGTGCTCAAATACGTGCTGCTGGGGCCGTTGCTGCGGCTGCTGTTCCGGCCTCGGATCGAGGGCCTCGAGCATGTGCCGGAGTCCGGCGCGGCGATCATCGCGGGCAATCACCTGTCATTCTCCGACCACTTCCTGATGCCTGCGGTCATCAAGCGGCGTATCACCTTCCTCGCGAAGGCCGAGTACTTCACGGGCCCCGGCCTCAAGGGACGGCTCGTCGCGGCGTTCTTCCGCAGCGCGGGCCAGATCCCGGTGGACCGCTCCGGCAAGGACGCGGGCCAGGCCGCGATCCGCGAGGGGCTCGGGGTGCTGAGCAAGGGCGAACTGCTCGGGATCTACCCGGAGGGCACCCGCTCGCACGACGGGCGACTCTACAAGGGCAAGGTCGGGGTAGCCGCGATGGCGGTCAAGGCGGGCGTTCCGGTGGTGCCGTGCGCGATGATCGGGACATTCGAGGCGCAGCCGCCAGGGCAGATCGTCCCCACGTTCAAGCGGGTGACGATCCGCTTCGGCCAGCCGCTGGACTTCACCCGGTTCGCCGGCATGGAGAACGAGAAGGCGGCGCTGCGCGCCGTGACCGACGAGATCATGTACGCGATCCTCGGGCTGTCCGGGCAGGAGTACGTGGACCGCTACGCCGCCCAAGTGAAGGCCGAGGAGCAGGCGGAGCAGGCCAAGCAGCCAAAGAAGTTCCCGCGAATGCCGCTGAGTTGACAGCCCTCCCGTGAACCCGCCGCTGGGCCCGGCCCAGGGTGCGGATCAGCGGGGGGACCGCCCGGCAGCCCGGCCTCTCGTCACGTCAGCCTGTGCAGGGCGTCGTCGAGGATTCGGCGTAGCCGCAGGGCGTCGGGCGCTACGGCGGTGACCAGCGCCGCGGGTCCGGTGAGCGGGGTGAGGGACGCGTGCTCTCCCAGGGTGCGCGGCTCGGGCGGCCGAGCGGCGAACTGAGGGTGCACGACGACGAGTTGCCCAGTGGCTCGGTGGCCGCCCAGGACCGCCGGGCCGTCCCAGCCGCCCGGTGCGCCGGGTCCGCAGGCCAGTTCCTGGTCGAGCAGGGTGCGGCCCGCGTAGCACAGCGTCAGCCGGGTCGTCAGCCTTCCCGGAGGCTCCCCCGACCGGCCGAGCACCTGCTCCTCGCGCAGCAGCAGCCGGGCGTCCGGGGCGAGTTCGGCGTGGGTGGTGACCCGCAGGTCGCTGCCGCGGGCCGAGATGAGCTGTTCGGGCAGCCAGTCGAGTGCGGCGCCCGCGCCCACCGTGAGCCGTACGGCGTAGTGGGCGGGCTCCGGCCGCTGCCCCGGCAGGGCGATCGTGGCGGCCGCGGAGCCGACCCGCAGCCGCGCCCCGGCGTGCGCCTCGGCCTCGACGGCGAGGCGGTCGCCTCCCAGCGGGGCGCTCATCGCGCCGACGAGCGTGACACGGGCCTCGCCCCCGGCGGCGCGGGTGCGCCGCACGGCGAGCGGCCCCTCGCCGTCGAGTACGGGCAGCGCGGTGCCGCCCCGCCCGTCCGCCCGCGCGACGATCCGCGCCGTGGCACGGACCCCCGCCGCCGAGGCCGGGGGGCCGGGGGCGTAGGCCGCCGTGGCGGTCATGCGGCGGTCCAGGCGGCGAGGCGTTCGCGCACCCAGGCGGCGACGGCTCCGACGCCGTCGTCGGAGCGCAGGGACTGGAAGACGACGGGGAGTTCGGCGCGCTGCTCCTCGGCGTCGCGGGCCATGCGCGCCAGGTCGGAGCCGACGTACGGGGCGAGGTCGGTCTTGTTGACGACCAGGAGGTCGGCGGTGGTCACACCGGGGCCGCCCTTGCGGGGGATGTCGTCGCCGCCCGCGACGTCGATCACGAAGATCTGGGCGTCGACCAGGCCCCTGGAGAAGGTGGCGGTGAGGTTGTCGCCGCCGGACTCGACGAGGATCAGGTCGAGCGGGCCGACCTCGTCCTCCAGGTCCTCCACGGCTTCGAGGTTGGCCGAGATGTCGTCGCGGATGGCGGTGTGCGGGCAGGCCCCGGTCTCCACCGCGGTGATCCGCTCGGGCGGCAGCACCGCCTCGCGCAGCAGGAAGGCCGCGTCCTCGCGGGTGTAGATGTCGTTGGTGACGACGGCCAGCGAGACCGTGTCACGCAGGGCCCGGCACAGGGCCGCCACGGTCGCGGTCTTGCCGGAGCCGACCGGACCGCCGAGGCCGATCCGCAGCGCGCGCCGGGCGCCGTCGCGGCGCAGGGCGTCGGCGCTGTGGGTGTGCCGTTCGGGGTAGACGGTGGCGTGGTCGAGGTGCATGGTGCGGCTCCAGGGGGCTGCGGGTGGTGCGGGGTCGTGGCGTGGCGTGTTGTGTCGTTGCGTCGGCGGGGTGTCGTCGTGGCGTGGCGTCGTTGTCCGTCGAGGGTCGGTGCGGCGCTCAGGACGCGAAGAGGCGTACGGGCCAGGCGCCGTGCGCCTCCGCGCTGATCTCCAGCAGCGGCGCGGAGGCGGCGGGCAGCGCGTCGACGCCGTCGTCGAGGGCGCGCCGGGCGGCGTCGGTCGCCTGGTCGGCGACGCGGTCGGCCTCGGGCGCGAGCCGGGCCAGTACCGCGGTGGCGTCGAAGGGGTCCAGGCTGAGCAGCCGTACGGTCGCGGTCGCCGGGCCGCTGAGGTTCTCGTACGCGGCGCAGTACGCGGCGTCCACGGGCCCGAGCCCCGCGGCGCGCGCGGCGAGTCCGAGCACCACGGGCTGGTGCGCGCCGCGCGGCCTGGCCTCGGCGAGCGCGTCGAGCGCGGCCGACGGCCAGGTGGCGCGGGCCGCCCGTGTCAGCTGGCGGCCGAGCCTGCGGGACGCGGTGCGCAGCGCGGCCGACGGGGTGCGGGCGTCCGCGGCCTCGTCCAGCTCCAGCGGGTCCACGCCCAGCGCGGCCGCCGCGGCGAGGGCGGCCGCGGTCAGGCCCGCGGTGTGCAGCCGCCCGCGGCAGAACTCCGCGAGGCTCGCGGCGTCGGTGACGCGGCCCGCGGCGACCGCCGCCTCGGCGCCGCCGGAGTGCGCGTGCCCTCCGGCGGGGAAGCGGCCGTCGGCGAGTACCAGCAGTGCGGCTCTGGACATCCCTGGCTCCCTCCCTTCAGCTCTCAGCTCTCAGCTCTCAGAAGAGGAAGTAGCGCTGGGCCATGGGCAGTTCGGCGGCGGGCGCGGGCTCGACGCGTTCGCCGTCGACGGTGACGGCGAAGCTGTCGGGGTCGACCAGGACGCGCGGAGTGGCGGCGTTCTCGCGCATGTCCGCCTTGCTGACGCGGCGCGTGTCTCCGATCGCGGTGAACCGCTTGCCGAGGCCGAGCCGCTCGGGCAGCCCGTCGTCCAGGGCCGCCCCCGTCACGAAGTTGAGCGAGTTGCTGCCCGGCGCCCGGCCCGTCGCGCCGAACATGGGGCGGGGCAGTACCGGCTGCGGTGTGGGGATGGACGCGTTGGCGTCGCCCATCTGCGCGTACGCGATCTGTCCGCCCTTGATGACCAGCTGCGGCTTGACGCCGAAGAAGGCGGGGTCCCACAGCACCAGGTCGGCGAGCTTGCCGGACTCGACGGAGCCGATCTCGGCGTCCATGCCCTGGGCGACGGCGGGATTGATGGTGTACTTGGCGACATAGCGACGGGCGCGGAGGTTGTCCGCGCGGGAGTCGCCCGGCAGCGGGCCGCGCCGCCGCTTCATGACGTGCGCGGTCTGCCAGGTGCGCAGGACGACCTCGCCGATCCGGCCCATCGCCTGGGCGTCCGATGAGATGATCGAGATCGCGCCGAGGTCGTGCAGGACGTCCTCGGCCGCGATGGTGGACGGTCTGATCCGGGACTCGGCGAAGGCCAGGTCTTCGGGGACCGCCGGGTTGAGGTGGTGGCAGACCATCAGCATGTCGAGGTGTTCCTCGATCGTGTTGACGGTGTGCGGCCGGGTCGGGTTGGTGGAGCTGGGCAGGATGTTGGGCTCGGAGACGACGGTGATGATGTCCGGTGCGTGCCCGCCGCCCGCGCCCTCGGTGTGGTAGGCGTGCAGGGTGCGCCCGGCGATCGCCGCCAGGGTGTCGCCGACGAACCCCGCCTCGTTCAGGGTGTCCGTGTGGATGGCGAGCTGGGCGCCGGTCTCGTCGCAGACGCCGAGCGCCGCGTCGATGGCGGCGGGGGTCGCGCCCCAGTCCTCGTGGATCTTCAAGCCGAGTGCGCCGCCGCGCAGTTGGGAGTGCATCGCCTCGCGCGAGACGGTGTTGCCCTTGCCGAGCAGTCCGAGGTTGACCGGGTAGCCGTCCATGGCCTCCAGCATCCGGGCGAGGTGCCAGGGGCCGGGGGTGACGGTGGTGGCCTTGCTGCCTTCGGCGGGTCCGGTGCCGCCGCCGACCAGGGTGGTGATGCCCGAGGCGAGGGCCTCGTCGGCGAGCTGCGGGCAGATGAAGTGCACATGGGCGTCGATGGCGCCCGCGGTGACGATCTTGCCGTTGCCCGCGATGATCTCGGTCTCCGGGCCGATGACCAGGTCCGGGTGTACGCCGTCCATGGTGTCCGGGTTCCCGGCCTTGCCGATGCCGGTGATCCGGCCGTCCCTGATGCCGATATCGGCCTTGACGACGCCCCAGTGGTCGAGGATCACCGCGCCGGTGATCACGGTGTCGGGCGCACCGTCGGCGCGGGTGGCGCGGGACTGGCCCATCGACTCGCGGATGACCTTGCCGCCGCCGAACACCGCCTCGTCCCCAGCGTGTCCGGGGCCGCCCGCGCGGTCCTCCTCGATCTCGACGAGCAGGTCGGTGTCGGCGAGGCGGATACGGTCGCCGGTGGTGGGGCCGAACAGGTCGGCGTAGGCGGCGCGGGTCAGTTCAGCCATCGAGGGCACCTCCGGTCTCACCGCGCAGGCCGGGGACGATACGGGCCCCGGCCAGGGGGACGAGTTCCACGTCGACGGGGATGCCGGGCTCAAACCGGACGGCGGTCCCGGCCGCGATGTGCAGCCGCAGCCCGCGGGCGGCCGCGCGGTCGAAGTCCAGGCCCGGATTGGCCTCGGCGAAGTGGTAGTGGGAGCCGACCTGCACGGGCCGGTCGGCGCGGTTCAGGACGGTGAGCCGGGTGACCGGGCACCCCTCGTTGAGGCGCACGGGCGCGTCGGCGAAGAGAACCTCACCCGGAATCACGGGAGTCGCGGAGGCCGCGGGGGCCGGGGGGCCCGCAGGGCTCGCGGAGGCCTCAGGAGCCGCAGGCATCGGGGTCGGGGGCGGGGTCGGGGAAGTCATCGGCGCTCCCCGTCAGACGATCGGGTCGTGGACGGTGACGAGTTTGGTGCCGTCCGGGAACGTGGCCTCGACCTGGACGTCGTGGAGCATCTCCGCGATGCCCTCCATCACGTCATCGCGGGTGAGCACCTTACGCCCGGACGCCATCAGCTCGGCGACGGTCCGGCCGTCGCGGGCGCCCTCGAGGATGTGCGAGGTGATCAGCGCGACCGCTTCGGGGTGGTTGAGCCGCAGGCCCCGCGCTCGGCGCTTGTCTGCCACATCGGCCGCCACATGGATGAGCAGCCGTTCCTGTTCATGCGGGGTCAGTTGCACGCGTGCCACCTCACAGTCGACGCCCCCGTGACGCACGTCGGGGGAAGATGTCGCACGCTAATGCGGAAGTTTTTCCACCGCGTTAACTGGGCCGGGGTCGCCCCATCGACATCAGTCCGCGCAGCCCCTCCGCCGCCGAGTGCTCCGTCGACTCCCCGAACAGCGCCTGCTGGGCCGCGAACCCCTGCGCCAAGGCGATCATCGTCCGGGCCACGCTGTCGGCGGGGACGTCCGCGCGCATCATTCCCGCGTCCTGGTAGGCCTCGATCACCCGCACCCAGGCCTCCCGTACCTGGGCGTAGCCGTCCCGCAGCACGGCGGACAGCTCGTCGTTGCGGAGAGTCTCCGTCCAGGCCTGGATCATCAGCCGCGGGAAGCCGGACTCGCCGTCGTAGGACATGCCGGTATCCGGCCGGAGCACCTTGGCGAACACCTCCTCCAGGAGGACGTCGGGCCCCGGCGGCGGGCTCTGCCGCAGCGCCGCGTCGAAGGCGCCGCGGATGACGTCGAGCACCTCGCCGACGACCGCTCCGATCAGCTCCTCCTTGCCGCTGAAGTAGCGGTAGACCGCACCCGCCGACAGGTCGACCTCGCGCAGGACGTCCTGCATGGATGTGGCGTGGAAGCCGTTTCGCGCGAAGCAGCGCGCGGCGCCGTCCAGGATCTGGCGGCGGCGGGCGTCTAGGTGTTCCTGAGATACACGGGCCATGCCCACAAAGTAAAACGAACGTTCCTTCTTGACAAGGGTGACTCCCGGCTGGACAGTGAATCCAAGAAAACGAACGATCCTTCTTTTTGATCTCCGACATGCGAATCGAGGGACGCCATGTCCACCGCATCCGCTCTGCCGCGGTCCCGCCGGATGGTCGCGGTCACCGTGCTGGTCCCGCTGCTGGCCGCCCTCGCGCTGTGGGCGTTCACCTGGCCGGCCGCCCGGCTGGCACCCCAGGACCTCCCGCTCGGCGTCGCGGGTCCGACGGCCGCCGCCAGCGCCGTACAGGATCGGCTGGAGGAGAACGGCGGCGCGTTCGACGTCCGCCGTTACGCGGACGAGGCCGCCGCGCGGGCGGCCGTCGAGGACCGCGCCGTATACGGCGCGGTCGTCGTCACCGAGCGCGGCCCGAAGCTGCTGACCGCGTCGGCGGCGAGCCCTGTAGTGGACCGGCTGCTACGGCAGGCGGTGACCGCCCAGTCTCCCGGCGGGACGCCCGTCCGGACCGTCGACGTCGTACCGGCGCCGGACGGCGATCCGCGCGGCATCGCGCTGGGCTCCAGTGTGCTGCCGATGACGCTCGCCGGGGTGGCGGCCGGCGCCCTGGTGGCGATGACCGGGCTGCGGCGGCTGCGTGCGGCCATCGCCCTGGTCGGCGCGGCCGTACTGGTGGGCCTGGTCGCCGCCGCACTCGCACACAGCTGGCTGGGCGTGCTCACCGGCGACTGCTGGACCGAGGCCGGTGCGCTGAGCCTGACGGTGCTGGCGGTGGGCGCCGCCGTCGCCGGACTCGCGGCCCTGATCGGTCCCGCGGGCATCGGCGTCGGCGCCCTGCTGGTCGTCCTGCTCGGCAACCCGTTCTCCGGGGTGACCTCGGCGCCCGAGTTGCTCCCCCAGCCCGTGGGGCTGATCGGCCAGTGGCTGCCGCCGGGCGCGGGCGGGAGCCTGCTACGGTCGGTGTCCTTCTTCGACGGGGCCCAGGCGGGCGGGCCCGCGCTGGTGCTCGGCCTGTGGACGGCGCTGGGCCTGACGGCGGTGCTGCTCGGCGGACGCCGGGCCGCCGGGGGCGGCGTCGCGGCGGGCGAGCCGCAGGCCGTGCCGGAGCCCGCCCCGGCGGACTGACGCCGCCGCCCCACGGACCGGCCGTACGCCCCCGCCGTAGCGGACGGGGGCGTACGGCCACCGGGGTCTACGACGGATTCGGGCCGCGGTGTTCGGCCGCGATGCCGAAGCGCTGGCGTTCCGCCGCGGGCGGCGCCCCCGCGCCGCGCACCGTCGAGACGGCGCTGATCACCTGCTCGTCGGCGTCGTGCCGCGGCTGCTCAAGACGCTCCAGGTCGGCGGCCGACACCAAGGCCACGAGCGGCTTGCCGTGCCGCGTGACCACGACGCGCTCTCCGCCGTACACGACACGGTTGATGAGGTCGGCGAGCTCTGCCCGCGCTTGCGTCACCGGAATCTCGTAGGCCATGCCCCCAGCCTAAGCACCCCGCGCCGACCGCCCCTTCCTCTTCCCGCACTCTCCCCCTGGAATGTGCGTCCTGTACATTTTTTACAGAACCGCACACAGCACCGCACGTATCGATCGACGAGGAGCGCCCTGCCGTGAACCCACCGTCCGCCCGTTACGTCCTGCCCGAGTTCACCGAGCGCACCAGCGCCGGACGCCACCGCACCATGGACCCCTACGCGAAGCTGCTCGAGGAGCGCATCGTCTTCCTCGGGACACCGGTCGACGACACGTCGGCCAGCGACGCGATGGCCCAGTTCATGCATCTCGAGCACGCCGCACCCGACCGGGACATCTCGCTGTACATCAACTCCCCCGGCGGCTCGTTCAGCGCGATGACCGCGCTCTACGACACGATGCGGTACGTCAGTTGCGACGTCGAGACGGTCTGTCTGGGGCAGGCGGCCTCCGCCGCGGCCGTGCTGCTCGCGGCCGGAACGCCCGGCAAGCGGTACACGCTGCCCGGCGCCCGAGTGCTGATCCACCAGCCGTCCGCCGCCGAGCCGCTCCAGGGACAGGCGACCGATCTGGCGATCCAGGCCGACGAACTCATGCGCACCCGCGACCTGCTGGAGGGGATGCTCGTACGCCACACCGGGCAGCGCCCCGAGCGGATCGCGGCGGACATCGAGCGGGACAAGATCCTCACCGCGCGGGAGGCGGTGGACTACGGCCTGGTGGACCAGATCATCCCCAGCCGCAAGGCGCTCCGGGCGACGCCCGGCGCGAGGTGAGCCGCCGATGCCGCCAGCGCAACCGCCCGAGCTCCCCGGACTCCCCGAACTCCCCGCGCTGACCCGTGCCGAGTCGGAGGTCGTCGACCGGTATCTGGAGGTGGTCGACCTGCTGGGCCGGATCAACCCGGCGCGCGGCCGCGACACCTACGGCTCGCTGCGCGCCGCGCAGGCCCTGGTCGCCAAGGCCACCGCGCTGCGGGACGCCCTGACCCTGATGCACCAGCGCGGCGAGGCCGAGGTCCACGCGGCCGTCCTCACCCGAGCGCTGCGCGTGCTGGACGGCGAGCGACGGGCCGGGCGGGTCACGCTGCCGCCCGCTCCCCGGACCTGACGGCGCGCGCCGGGGCGTCCGGGGGGTACGGGGCGGGTCGCCCGGCCGCCCCGTACCCCGAAGGGACCAGTCCGGGTCGCCTGATCGGCGGTGTGGAAATCCGTCTTCATAGCGTCACGAAATCGCCCGTGTTTGGTAACTGATGTCCGGACAGTGCGGTTTCGGTGCTGGTCCGGGGGCCTCGCGAGCCGTCACCCCGGCCGCTGACCTCCGGCCACCCACCCGAACAGCGCATTCGTGATGAGCCTCACATACCGCTGTTTCTCCACGAATCGGCGTGTTTCGTGCGCCAGGATCCCTTGCCACGACAAGCCCCGCCAACACCGGCGGGGTGGTCCGGACCGAAGGGGTTACGCATGACCATCCGTCACCGTGTTCCTTCTCAGCTCACTCGGACTCTGCTCACTCGGGCCGGGACCGCATCGGCCCTCGGCCTCATCGCCGTCGGCGGCACCGTCGTGGCGCCGGGCGCCGCGAACCAGGCCGAAGCCGCGGCTCACTCGGTCAAGGCCGTCAAGGTCGCGGCGTCCAAGAAGGGGGCTCCGTACCAGTGGGGCGCGGCGGGGCCGCGCCGCTTCGACTGTTCGGGGCTGACCCTGTACTCGTTCAAGCGTGTCGGCAAGCGGCTGCCGCGCACCGCGGCGGCCCAGCGCAACAAGACCCGGCGGGTCACGTCGGGCCAGCGCCAGCGCGGCGATCTGGTGTTCTTCCATTCCGGGCGGAGCGTCTACCACGTCGGCATCTACGCCGGTAGCGGCCGCATCTGGCACGCGCCCAAGAGCGGCGACGTGGTGCGCCTGCAGAAGATCTGGACCAGGAGCGTGTCCTACGGGCGGGTGCGCTAGCGCCATCGCCCTGTCCGGCGCGCGGGGCAGGGCGCCCGCCCCCGGTCGGTGGTCAGCCCGCCAGTGGTGTCGCCAGCAAGGTCAGCCCCAGGGCGGCCAGCGCCGTGCCGCTGACGCCCTCGACGGCGCGGGCCGTACGCGGTCGGCGCAGCCAGCGGCCCAGCCGGTCCACCAGCAGGGCGACGGCCTGGAACCAGACCGCGGCGAGCCCGACGATGATCGCCGCGAGCAGCAGCGTGCGCGGCATCGCCGGGCTCGACGCGGGCACGAACTGGGGCAGCACGCTGAGGAAGGTGATCGACGCCTTCGGGTTGAGCGCGTTGGTCAGGAACCCCTGGCGCAGGGCCCTGGCGGGCCGTACGGCCGACGGCCCCTCGGCGTCGGCGGCGGCATCGACGGCCGGGCGCGGCCGGGCCGCGGCGCGCAGCGCGCCGTACCCGAGGTAGAGGACATAGCCGCCGCCCAGCAGTTGCAAGGCGCGGAACAGCGCCGGAACGGCCGCGAGCAGGGCGGCGGCCCCGGCCACGGCGAGCGTGGTGTGCACCAGCAGTCCGGCCGCGATCCCCAGGGCGCAGGCGGCGCCCGCCCGGCGCGAGGCCAGAGCGTTGCGCACCACGACGGTGAAGTCCGCGCCCGGCATGGCGACCATGGCGGCGGCGAACCCGGTGAAGGCGACCAGTTGCGTGTCCATGGCCTTCAGCGTGCCCGCCGTGAGCCTTCAGCAGGTACTTGCAATCTTGAGGGTCTGCCTTAAGAGTTGCTTTATGTACGATCCCACCCGGCTCGCCGCGCTGGTGGCGGTCGCCGAGGCCGGTTCGATCACTCGGGCCGCCGCGCGACTCGGCTATACGGCGCCCGCGTTGTCCCAGCAGCTCGCCAAGCTGGAGCGGGAGGCCGGGGCCGTGCTGCTGGTGCGGCACCACCGGGGGGCGCGGCTGACGGCCGCGGGCGAGCTCCTGGCGGCGCGGGCCCGCAGGGTGCTGGACGAGCTGGATCTGGCCCGGCACGAACTGGCCCGGCTGGCCGGGCTCTCCGGCGGGCGGCTGCGGATCGGGGCCTTCGCCACGGCCGGGCTTCAGCTGCTGCCGCCGGCGCTCAGCGCGTTCCGCAGGGCGCATCCCGACGTCGAGCTGGCGGTGGCGGAGTACGAGCCTCCGGCGGGAGTCGCCGCGGTGGCGGACGGCGCGGTGGATCTCGCGCTGACGCACGCGTACCGGCCGGGCGGGACGGAGCCCTTGCCGTCGGCGGTCGCCGTCGAGGTCCTGCTGTCCGAGGAGTTGGTCCTGGTGACCGCTCCGGGGCACGCGCTGGCGGACGGCGCGGGGCGGCTGCCGCTGGGTGCGCTCGCCGGGCAGCCGCTGATCAGCGCGCCCTGGCCGCCGCGCCGCCGGGAGGTGGAGGCCGTGCTCGCGGCGGCCGGGGCCAGCCCGTCGGTGGTGGTCGAGACGCCCGGCTACGCCCTGGTGTGCGCGCTGGCCAGCGCGGGGCTCGGGGTCGCCGTGGTGCCCGAGATGGTGGCGCGCAACGCTCTGACTCCGGTGAGCGTACGGCTGTTGGACCCGCCGGGGCTGAGCCGTACGATCTCGGTGGCGTACCGGGCGGACGAGGCGAACCCGGCGGCGGACACCCTGCGAGCGCTGCTGCGCGGCGCGTTCGGGCGGCCCGCGGCGCTCTGAGCACGCAGGGCGCTCCGCGGGCGAGCGTGCTCGGGCCGCGCCCCGGCGGCCGGGCTCGGAGGCTCGCTCCGGCGGCCGGGCTCGGGTTCAGTTCTGGACGGGGGCCGTCCAGGGCAGGGTGATCCAGATAGTCTTGCCGCCCTCGTCCGTCGGCCGCACCGCGAGGCGGCCGCCGCACTCGGCCGTCAGCCAGCGGATGATGACCATGCCGCGGCCGTTGTCCTGCTGGACGGCCGCGGGCAGCCGCTTGGGGAAGCGGGGGTGACTGTCGGTGACGCCGATGCTCAGCCGCTCGTCCCGTTCGAGCTCCAGGTCGACCGTGAAGGTCGGCGACTGACCGAACGTGTGCTGGACGGCGTTGGTCGCGAGCTCGGAGACGATGAGCCGGACGGTGTCCTGCACCTCGGCGTCACCGGGGAGGCCCCATTCGGCCAGGGTGCTGCTGACGTACTTCCGCGCCGCGGAGACCGAGGCGGGCTCGCTCGGCAGAGTGACGGATGCTTCCTGATGATCTGCCATGGCGACGCTGTCCCTTTCCCACCGGGACCGAACTCCGTTACGTAGCGGATGTGGCGGGTCGGCCCCGGACTGGTGCTTCGCGCCAGACTGCCACTGGAGGGCCCCGAAGCGTGGCGATCCCGGCAGATATGCATACATCTGTCGCCCGAAGCGGTGAACTCTGCTACGGAAGAACGGATTTGGGTGATACTGGCCCATCGGCGCCGTGCCCGACGCCGTCGGGCACGGTCACGCAGCGCCGTCGGGCGCGGTGGCGACGACGGTCCGCACGGCCTCGTCGACCTGCTGGCGCGTCAGGTCACCGCGCGCCGTCAGCCGGATCCGGGGGACGCCGTCCGGCACGGACGGCGGGCGGAAGCAGCCGACGGCCAGGCCCACGGCCCGGCAGTCGGCCGCCCACCGCACCGCCTCGTCCGGCCCCGGCGCGCACACGGACACCACGGCCGCGTCGGGCCGTACCGCCCGCAGGCCCGCGGCGGTGAGCCCGTCGTGCAGCGCGGCCGCCACCCGGCGGGCCCGCTCGGCGCGCTCCGGTTCGCGGCGCAGCAGCCGCAGCGCCGCCAGCGCCCCGCCCGCGGCCGCGGGGGCGAGCCCGGTGTCGAAGATGAAGGTGCGGGCGGTGTTCACCAGGTGGTCGATCACCTTGGCGGGGCCGAGTACGGCGCCGCCCTGGCTGCCCAGCGACTTGGACAGGGTGACGGTGACGACGACGTCCGGCGCGCCCGCGATCCCGGCCGCGTGCGCGGCGCCCCGGCCGCCCGCGCCGAGCACGCCGAGGCCGTGCGCGTCGTCGACCAGGAGTCCCGCCCCGTACGCCCGGCAGGCTTCGGCGAGGGCGGGCAGCGGGGCCGCGTCGCCGTCGACGGAGAACACCGCGTCGGTGACGGCGAGCGCGGGTCCGGCGTGCGCGTCCAGGGCCTTGCGCACGGCCTGAGGGTCGGCGTGCGCGGCGACCGAGGTGGTGGCGCGGGCCAGGCGGCAGCCGTCGATGAGCGAGGCGTGGTTGGCGGCGTCCGAGACGATCAGGGAGCCGTGCGGGGCGAGCGCGGTGACGGCGGCCAGGTTGGCGGCGTAACCGGAGGACAGGACGAGCGCGGACTCGAAGCCGCAGAACTCCGCGAGTTCCCGCTCCAGGCGGGCGTGCAGCTCGGTGGTCCCGGTGACCAGCCGGGAGCCGGTCGCGCCCGCGCCCCACTGCCTGGCCGCGTCGGCGGCGGCTTCGACGACCTCCGGGTGGCGGGTGAGGCCCAGGTAGTCGTTGCTCGCGAGGTCCAGCAGGCCCCAGGACGCCGGGCGCGGTCGCAGGGCGCGCACCAGACCGGCACGGCGCCGACGCTCGGCCTGGTCCTCGACCCAGCCGAACGGGTCCCGTGCGTCGTCGCTCGCCTGCTGGTACATCGGCCGTCCCTCGCGTCGTCGGGTGTCACAGGGCTTTGTATGCAGTCAACAGACCCTAATGGGCCACGGCCGCGGTCAGAATGTGGCGATACCCACACCCCGATCCACACCTGTTGTTCGGTTCCTACTTGGCCGGGGGCAGTGCTGTAAGCAAGGATCAGATCTCATGGACCTGTTGAACACGCTGGTGGACAAGGGGCTTCGGCGTGAGCTGCCGACCCGCGCAGAGGCGCTCGCCGTGCTGGCGACCTCCGACGACGAACTGCTCGACGTGGTGGCCGCGGCCGGGAAGGTGCGGCGGCAGTGGTTCGGGCGGCGGGTGAAGCTCAACTACCTGGTCAATCTGAAGTCCGGGCTGTGTCCGGAGGACTGCTCGTACTGCTCGCAGCGGCTCGGCTCCAAGGCCGAGATCCTCAAGTACACCTGGCTGAAGCCGGACGAGGCCTCCAAGGCGGCGGCGGCCGGTGTCGCCGGGGGCGCCAAGCGGGTGTGCCTGGTGGCGAGCGGGCGCGGGCCGACGGACCGTGACGTCGACCGGGTCGGGAAGACCATCGAGGCGATCAAGGAGCAGAACGAGGGCGTCGAGGTCTGCGCCTGCCTCGGGCTGCTCTCCGACGGGCAGGCCGAGCGGCTGCGCGAAGCCGGGGCCGACGCGTACAACCACAATCTGAACACCTCCGAGGCGACCTACGGGGACATCACCACCACCCACACCTACGCCGACCGGGTGGAGACCGTGCACCAGGCGCAGGCCGCCGGTCTCTCCGCCTGCTCGGGGCTGATCGCGGGGATGGGCGAGAGCGACGAGGACCTGGTCGACGTGGTGTTCTCGCTGCGTGAGCTGGACCCGGACTCGGTGCCGGTGAACTTCCTGATCCCGTTCGAGGGGACCCCGCTCGCCAAGGAGTGGCACCTCACCCCGCAGCGGGCGCTGCGCATCCTGGCGATGGTGCGGTTCGTGTGCCCGGACGTGGAGGTACGGCTCGCGGGCGGCCGGGAGGTGCATCTGCGCAGCCTGCAGCCGCTGGCCCTGCACCTGGCCAACTCGATCTTCCTGGGCGACTACCTCACCAGTGAGGGCCAGGAGGGGCAGGCCGACCTGGACATGATCAAGGACGCCGGTTTCGAGGTGGAGGGCGCGGACCGGGTGACGCTGCCGGAGCACCGGGTCGCCGCCGACGCCGACGCCGGATGCGGTTCCCACCAGGGCGGCTGCGCGCCGTGCGGCTCGGACTCCGCGGCCGGGGACGCGCCCGCCGCCGCGGAGCCGACGGCGGACGACGCCCGTACGGACCTGGTGGCGGTGCGCCGCCGGGGCGCCGGAACCGACCTGGCGCCCAATGCCTGACCAGGTACGGGACCTGCTCGAGCTGGACCGCAGGCATGTGTGGCATCCGTACGGGCCGATGCCGGGGCGTACGGAGCCGCTGGTCGTTCAGTCCGCGTCCGGGGTGCGGCTGCGGCTCGCCGGCACCGGCGAGGAGCTGGTCGACGGCATGTCGTCCTGGTGGTCGGCGATCCACGGCTACAACCACCCGGTGCTGAACGACGCGGTGCGCGGCCAGCTGGACCGGATGAGCCATGTGATGTTCGGCGGGCTCACGCACGAGCCCGCCGTGCGGCTGGCGAAGCGGCTGGTCGACATCGCGCCGGACGGTCTGGAGCATGTGTTCCTCGCCGACTCCGGTTCGGTGTCGGTGGAGGTCGCGATCAAGATGTGTCTGCAGCACTGGCGGTCGGTCGGCCGCCCCGCCAAGCGGCGGCTGCTGACCTGGCGCGGCGGCTACCACGGCGACACCTGGCAGCCGATGGCGGTCTGCGACCCCGACGGGGGCATGCACGAGCTCTGGTCGGGCGTGCTGCCGGAGCAGGTGTTCGCGGACGCGCCGCCGGTGGAGTACGAGGAGGCGTACGCCGAGCACCTGCGCGAGATGGTCGCCCGGCACGCCGACGAGCTGGCCGCGGTGATCGTGGAGCCGGTGGTGCAGGGCGCGGGCGGGATGCGGTTCCACTCCCCCGCGTATCTGCGGGTGCTGCGCGAGGTGTGCGACGAGCAGGACGTGCTGCTCGTGTTCGACGAGATCGCGACCGGGTTCGGGCGCACCGGGAAGCTGTTCGCCGCCGAGCACGCGGGCGTGACGCCCGATGTGATGTGTGTGGGCAAGGCGCTCACCGGCGGCTATCTGACCATGGCGGCGACGCTGTGCACCGCGCGCGTGGCGGACGGGATCTCGCGGGGCGAGGTGCCGGTGCTCGCGCACGGGCCGACGTTCATGGGCAATCCCCTCGCCGCCGCGGTGTCCCGCGCCTCGATCGATCTGCTGCTCGCGCAGGACTGGCAGACGGAGGTCAAGCGGATCGAGGCGGGCCTGCGCGAAGGGCTCGCGCCCGCGTCGGCTGTGCCGGGCGTGGTGGACGTACGGGTCATGGGCGCGATCGGCGTCGTCCAGCTGGACCGCCAGGTGGACGTGGCGGCGGCCACGGACGCGCTGCGGAGCGAGGGCGTGTGGCTGCGGCCGTTCCGCGATCTGCTCTACACGATGCCGCCGTACATCACGAGCGACGAGGATGTGGCGCGGATCTGCCGGGCGGTGTGCGTGGCGGCGGCCCGAGGCTGAGCGTGCTCGGGTCTTGACGATGTCGGCGAGGAGAGCAAGGAGAGCACGCCGGTGACGATTGTGGTGGTCACGGGGACCGGCACCGAGGTCGGCAAGACCGTGGCGACGGCCGCGGTGGCGGCCGCGGCGCTCGCGGCCGGACGTTCGGTGGCCGTACTGAAGCCCGCGCAGACCGGGGTCGGCTCCGGGGAGCGCGGCGACGCGGACGAGGTGGCGCGGCTCGCCGGGCCGGTCACGACGGTCGAACTGGCCCGCTTTCCCGAACCGTTGGCGCCCGCGACCGCCGCGCGCCGGGCCGGGCGGGCGGCCGTGCGGCCGCGGGACGTCGCCGACGCGGCGCGGAAACTGGCCGTCGAGCACGAACTGGTGCTGGTCGAGGGCGCGGGCGGGCTGCTCGTGCGTTTCGACGACGACGGCGGCACACTGGCCGACGCGGCGCGGCTGATGGACGCGCCGGTGCTGGTCGTCGCGGCGGCCGGGCTCGGCACGCTGAACACGACCGCGCTGACCGCCGAGGCCCTGCGGGCGCGGTCGCTGCGGCCGCTGGGCGTCCTGGTCGGCAGCTGGCCACGGCGGCCGGATCTCGCCGCGCGCTGCAACCTCACCGACCTGCCGACGGTCGCTCAGGCGCCGCTGCTGGGGGCCGTGCCCGAAGGCGCCGGAAGCCTCCCGGAACCGGCCTTCCGGTCCCGCGCGACGGGCTGGCTGGCGCCCGAACTAGGCGGCGCCTGGGACGCGGCCGCGGCGGTGTCGGCCGCCGCGGTGTCGGCCGCGTAGGCGGCCCGGCGCGGCGCACGCGGGGGCGGCGGGGCCTGTGGGGCATGCCCGCCGCCGGTGTGCGCTGTGGCGCGTTCAGCGGAGGGAGGCCGCCGCCGCCCAGGGGGATCTGCGGGGGCCCGCCGTGGGGGTGTGGGTCGCGCGTTGCATGCGGAGTGCGTCGACGGACTCCGCGAGGAACTCGTACTCGGTGGTGTCGTCGGAGGTGGCGAAGCGGATCAGCCGCCCCCGCGACAGGCCGTCGGCGACCGCGTCCTGCACGGCCGGGTCGTCCCGCCAGGCGCGCAGCTCCGCCGACGCGTCCGGGATGTGCGCCGCGACGGGCACCAGCGCCCGTGGCGGCAGGTACCCGCTGTCAGGGACCGGGTCCAGGCGTTCGGCGATCCAGGTCGCCCGCTCGCGCAGCCACCACAGGGCCAGCGCCAGGGAGGGCGCGCGGTAGGTGCCGAGAGGGACCCCGACTCGCCGTCCGCCGCACACTCCGTACGCGGTGACATGGCACAGGAACTCCTCATGCACAGCCGCTCCCTCACGCCGTTCTCGACGGACCTGGCACAGGTTTACCGGTGGTGCGGGGCGGTTCCATTGTCGTCGCGGCGTCCGGGACAGCGGCATATTCTCGACGTGAATGGCCGAGATTCATCCCTTACGCCCCAGGCGTCACCGTCGTCGCCTGGCATGACTGAACCGTGCGCGAGAGGGCACAACCGCGGTAACCGTCGCACTCACCGAGGAGCCTCCGCCATGCCGTCGCGCAGCGCCAACGTGTACCGGGACCCTGTGCACCACCCCGTGTTCGCCCGCTTCTACGCACGGCAGAGCGTGGCGGCGGAGAAGATCATGCACGCCCATCGCGAGGAACTCCTGGCCGGAATCTCCGGCCGGGTCATCGAGATCGGCGCGGGCAATGGCCTGAACTTCGCGTACTACCCCCGGACCGTCTCGGAGGTGGTGGCGCTCGAACCAGAGCGCCTGCTGCGGAAGTTGGCCGCCGAGGCGGCGTTGCGCGCCGGGGTCCCCGTCGATGTGGTGCCGGGCGGCGCGGAGGCGCTGCCGGTCAAGAGCGAGGCGTTCGACGCGGTGGTGTTCTCGCTGGTGCTGTGCAGTGTGCGCAGCGTGGAGCGCAGTCTCGCGGAGGCCCTGCGGGCGCTGCGGCCGGGCGGGGAACTGCGGTTCCTGGAGCATGGCCTGGCGCCGCGGGGACGGGTCATGCCGACGGCGCAGAAGGCGCTGGACCGCACGGTGTGGCCGCTGCTGTTCGGCGGCTGCCATGTGGCGCGCGAGCCGCTCGCCGCGATCGAGGCCGCGGGGTACGAGGTGACGGCGTACCGCCGCCTGCTGATTCCCGCGCGCGGACCGCGCCTGCCCTCGTCGTACTGCGTCCTGGGCACGGCACGACGGCCCGCCGGGGTCTAGGGGGCGTCTCCCCGAGACGCCCCCAGGGCGTGTTGCGGCGGGGGCTTCGGGGCTCGGGATTCGGGGCCGCCTGGGCTTTCGCACGCTAGCGTGGGCGTAGTGGCGCGACACGCGTCGGAGCCGCGCTCCGCGCGCGGGAGCCGGACGCGCGCGGGTACGGCGGAGACTGGGGAGGCGGACTTGTCCACAGCCGGTGCGGCGAACGGAACCGGCCCCGCGCGGGCCGACGGCATCGCGGCGCGGGCCCGCGGTCTGACCAAGGCGTACGGGTCGGGCGAGACCGCCGTGCTCGCCCTGGACGCGGTCGACGTGGACATCAGCCGCGGCCGGTTCACCGCGGTGATGGGGCCTTCGGGTTCGGGGAAGTCCACCCTGATGCACTGCCTCGCCGGACTCGACTCGGTCTCCGGGGGCCAGGTGTGGCTGGGCTCGACCGAGATCACCGGGATGCGGGACAGGGAGCTGACGCGGCTGCGCCGGGACCGGATCGGGTTCATGTTCCAGGCGTTCAATCTGCTGCCGACCCTCACCGCGGCCGAGAACATCACGTTGCCCATGGACATCGCGGGCCGCAAACCGGACCCCGCGTGGCTGGAACGCGTCATCGAGACCCTCGGGCTCCAGGACCGGCTGCGGCACCGGCCGGCCCAGCTCTCCGGCGGGCAGCAGCAGCGGGTGGCCTGTGCCCGGGCGCTGGCGTCCCGGCCCGAACTGATCTTCGCGGACGAGCCCACCGGCAACCTGGACTCGCGCGCGGGCCTGGAGGTGCTGGGCTTCCTTCGGGAGGCCGTCGACGAGCTGGCCCAGACCGTGGTGATGGTCACCCATGATCCGGGGGCCGCCGCCCACTCCGACCTGGTGCTGTTCCTCGCGGACGGCCGCATCGTCGACGAGCTGCCGGACCCCAGCGCCGAGGCCGTGCTGGAGCGTCTGAAGCGGTTCGACACGCTGCTGCCGGAGGCTTCGACGCGCCTGGACGAGACCGGCGACAGAACCGGCGACAGGACCGAGGAGAGCTGAGCGGCGTGCTGAAGGCGACACTGCGGAGCTTCTTCGCACACAAGGGGCGGCTGGCGCTGTCCGCGCTGGCCGTGCTGCTGTCCGTGGCGTTCGTGGCGGGCAGTCTGATCTTCTCGGATACGGTGAACCGCACCTTCGACCGGCTGTTCGCCTCCACCGCGGCCGATGTGTCCATCGAGCCGAAGGAAGGCGTCAACGAGGCGCTCCCCTCAGGGATCACCCCGACCGTTCCGGCCTCGCTGACCGACCGGGTCGCCGCCGTGGACGGCGTCGCCAGGGCCGATGTCGACGTCGACGTGCAGCGCATCACCATCGTCGACGCCGACAACGAGTCGGTGGGCCCGACCAGCGGCGCCCCCACCATCGCGGTCGCCTGGTACGAGAGCGACCGCAGCCCCGTACGGCTGGCCGAAGGCCACCCGCCGCGCGGCGGGGACCAGGCGCTCATCGACGCGGACACCGCGGACCGCAAGAACGTGTCCATCGGCGACACCCTCACCATCCACGCGCGGCCGGGATCGTTCCAGGTGCGGGTGGTCGGCATCGCCGCCTTCACGACCACCAATCCGGGCGCGGCGCTGGTCTTCCTGGACACCGTGACCGCCCAGACCAAGCTCCTGGGCGACCCGGATCTGGCGACCGGCATCGCGGTCGAGGCGGCCCCCGGTGTGCGCGACGCCGAGCTGAAGCGGAACATCGTCGCCGAGCTGGGCACCGCCTACGAGGTGCGGACCGCCGACGAGCAGGCCAAGTCCGCCGCCGAGGAACTGGGCACGTTCCTGGACGTCATCAAGTACGTGATGCTGGGCTTCGCCGGGATCGCGGTCCTGGTCGGCGTGTTCCTGATCGTCAACACCTTCTCGATGCTGATCGCCCAGCGCACCCGTGAGCTGGGGCTGATGCGCGCGCTCGGCGCCGACCGCCGCCAGGTGCGCCGCTCGGTGCTGACCGAGGCGCTGCTGCTCGGCCTGGTCGGTGCGACGCTGGGGCTTGCCTCCGGCATCGGCCTGGCGCTCGGGCTGATCGAGCTGATGGGCCTGTTCGGCATGAACCTCAAGTCCACCGAGATGGTCATCGGCTGGCCGACCCCCGTCGCCGCGTATGTCGTCGGCGTCGGCGTCACTTTCGTCGCGGCGTACCTCCCGGCGCGGCGGGCCGCGCGGGTCTCGCCGATGGCCGCGCTCGCCGACGCGGAGGTCTCCGGCGTCGGGCGGCCGCTGCGGGTCCGTGCCGTGGTGGGCGCCTCGGTCTGGGCGGCCGGTGCGGCGGCGCTGACCGGGTGCGCGGTGAGCGAGGACACCTCGGACGCCGCGTCGCTGCTCGGGCTCGGCATCGTCCTCACGCTGGTCGCGACCGTGATCGCGGGTCCGCTCCTGGTGCGTCCGGTGATCCGGGTGCTGGGCGGCGCGTTCCCCGCGGTGTTCGGCTCGGTCGGGCGGATGAGCCAGCGCAACGCCCTGCGCAATCCACGCCGTACGGGCGCCACGGCCGCGGCGCTGATGGTGGGCCTGGCGCTGGTGGGCGGGCTCGGGGTGGCCAGCGCCTCGATGACGAAGTCCTTCGACGAGCAGATCGACCGGACCCTGGGCGCCGACTTCGTGGTGCAGGGCAGGGACTTCCTGCCGTTCCCCGCGGAGATCACCGAGCGGGTCCGCGCATCGGACGGCGCCGGTCTCGTCGTACGGCAGCGGTACGCGCCGGTGGAGCTCAGTCTGCCGGACGGCGCGAAGGTCACCTCGACGGCGGGGGCCTATGAGGACCGCCTGGACGAGGTCGCCAAGATCGCGTACACGGACGGCGACACCGCGTCCGCGCTCGCCCTGGACCACATCGCCATGGACCGGGAGTTCGCCGACGACCACGGGGTGCGGATCGGCTCCGTGCTGCCCGCGGAGTTCCCCGGCAGGCGCGGCGCGCGCCTGACCGTCGGGGCCCTCACCGACCAGCCGGGGGCGAGCGGGCCCGGTACCCAGGGCAACCTGTTCATCGGCTTCGCCACCGCCGAGAAGTACCTCCCCGGCGGCCAGGACTCGGCCGTGTTCGTGAACGCCGCGTCCGGCACGGGCCCCGGCACCCTCCGGGCGAGCCTGGAGGAGGCCCTGGACGCGTACCCCCAGGTGCAGGTCCGCGACCAGGCCGACTACAAGGAGCTGATCCGCGAGCAGATCGCGGTGCTGCTCTATCTGGTGTACGCGCTGCTCGGCCTGGCGATCGTGATCGCGGTGCTCGGGGTGGTCAACACCCTGGCCCTGTCGGTGGTGGAGCGCACACGGGAGATCGGGCTGCTGCGCGCGATCGGCCTGTCCCGCAGGCAGCTGCGCCGGATGATCCGTCTGGAGTCGGTGGTGATCGCCGTGTTCGGCGCGGTGCTCGGCCTCGCGCTGGGCCTGGTGTGGGGCCTGGCCGCACAGCGGGTCCTGGCGCTCCAGGGCATGACGGCCCTGGACGTCCCCTGGGGGACCATCCTGATCGTGATGGGCGGTTCGGTGGTGGTGGGGCTGGCGGCCGCGCTGCTGCCCGCGCTGCGGGCCTCGCGGATGAACGTCCTGGCGGCGATCGCCCACGAGTAGACCGACGAGGAGCACGAGGAGCACGAGGAGTCAGCTAGTCAGCGCGGGCCGGGCGGGGCCTCAGGCACAGGCCGGGCAGAGGCCTCGGTAGGTGACATCGGCGCCGGACACCGTGAAGCCGAAGCGTTGGTCGGCGGGGAGCTCGGCCAGGCGGTCGCCGGTCGGATGGACGTCACGGATGACGCCGCAGCCGGAGCACACCAGATGCTGGTGCGGCTGGTGCGCGTTGGGGTCGTAGCGCTTGGCGCGGCCCACGGTGGCGACCTCGGTCAGCTCGCCGACGGCCACCAGCTCGCCCAGGGTGTTGTACACGGTCGCGCGGGAGATCTCGGGCAGTCGGCGGG
The DNA here is from genome assembly GCF_054788135.1 of Streptomyces sp. O3. Lineage (NCBI taxonomy): Bacteria > Bacillati > Actinomycetota > Actinomycetes > Kitasatosporales > Streptomycetaceae > Streptomyces > Streptomyces sp. O3. Next base: position 201,033 of record NZ_JBTVYK010000002.1, on the reverse strand, counting down.
CCGCCAGGGCGTGCACCTCGTCGGCCGTCAGATGGACGTGGTCGCCGTCGAGGACTTCCGCGACGACACGCCGCTGGGCGGTCATCCGCCAGCCGCGCCCGCGCAGTCGCCGCAGCAGGTCGCTCATATCAGGTCCACCTGTTCAGGTACGGAGGGGCACGCGGGCTTCACCCGCGCGTCACCCGTGGGCGTCTGGCTCAATCCGACCGGCCAAGGATCTGACAGCCTTCTTGACTTGGATTTGCTCCATCGTAGGATCGGTTCTGGAGGTAGCCAAGGGGGTAGGAAACCCTCTCGGCGTCCAGGCGCTCGCCTTCCGGGGCGCAGGTCGGACATACCGACTGAACCCCCTCAAGCCGTCTGCCCGGCCGTTCCATCGTTCACCGTTCCTGAACAGCGTGATCCGCCAGCCGGAGGGATTCCCATGTCTGAGAACCACGACGCGATCGTCACAGACGCGAAGACAGCGGACGCGGGAGGCTGCCCGGTCGCGCACGGCCGCGCCCCGCACCCGACCCAGGGCGGTGGAAACCGTCAGTGGTGGCCGGACCGGCTCAATCTGAAGATCCTCGCCAAGAACCCCGCGGTGGCCAACCCGCTCGGTGAGGAGTTCGACTACGCCGCGGCGTTCAAGACCCTCGACCTCCCGGCGGTGAAGCGGGACATCGCCGAGGTGCTGACCACCTCGCAGGACTGGTGGCCCGCCGACTTCGGCGACTACGGCCCGTTCATGATCCGGATGGCCTGGCACAGCGCGGGCACCTACCGGATCAGCGACGGCCGCGGCGGCGCGGGCGCCGGGCAGCAGCGGTTCGCGCCGCTCAACAGCTGGCCGGACAACGGGAACCTCGACAAGGCCCGCCGCCTGCTGTGGCCGGTCAAGAAGAAGTACGGCAAGAACCTGTCGTGGGCCGACCTCATGATCCTCACCGGCAATGTCGCCCTGGAGCAGATGGGCTTCGAGACCTTCGGCTTCGCCGGAGGCCGTCCGGACGTCTGGGAGCCGGACGAGGACGTCTACTGGGGCCCCGAGACCACCTGGCTCGACGACGAGCGCTACACCGGCGACCGGGAGCTGGAGGACCCGCTCGGCGCGGTCCAGATGGGCCTGATCTACGTCAACCCCGAGGGCCCGAACGGCAACCCGGACCCGATCGCCGCGGCCCGCGACATCCGCGAGACGTTCCGCCGGATGGCGATGAACGACGAGGAGACGGTCGCCCTGATCGCGGGCGGTCACACCTTCGGCAAGACCCACGGCGCGGGCCCGGCCGAGAGCGTGGGGCCCGACCCCGAGGCCGCCCCGCTGGAGGAGCAGGGCCTGGGCTGGCGGAACACGTACGGCACCGGCAAGGGCGGTGACGCGATCACCAGCGGTCTGGAGGGAATCTGGACCAACACTCCGACGACCTGGGACAACAGCTTCTTCGACATTCTGTTCGGCTACGAGTGGGAGAAGTTCAAGAGCCCCGCGGGCGCCTGGCAGTACCGGCCGAAGGACGGCGCGGGCGCGGGCACCGTGCCCGACGCGCACGACCCGTCGAAGAGCCACGCTCCGACGATGCTGACGACCGACCTGTCGCTGCGGTTCGACCCGGCCTACGAGCCGATCGCCCGGCGCTTCCACGAGAACCCCGCCGAGTTCGCGGACGCCTTCGCCCGCGCGTGGTACAAGCTGACCCACCGTGACATGGGCCCGATCGCGCGCTACCTCGGCCCCGAGGTGCCGAGCGAGACGCTGCTGTGGCAGGACCCCCTGCCCCCGGTGACGCACGAGCTCGTCGACGCCGCGGACGTGGCGTCCCTGAAGAGCCGGGTGCTCGCGTCGGACCTGACGGTGGCTCAGCTGGTGTCCACCGCGTGGGCGTCGGCCTCGTCCTTCCGCGGCAGCGACAAGCGCGGCGGCGCCAACGGCGCGCGGATCCGCCTCCAGCCGCAGAGCGGATGGGAGGTCAACAACCCCGACGAGCTGGCGATGGTGCTGCGCACGCTGGAGGGCATCCAGGAGGAGTTCAACTCGGCCCAGACGGGCGGCAAGCGGATCTCGCTCGCCGACCTGATCGTGCTCGCGGGCGGCGCGGGCGTCGAGCAGGCCGCCAAGGACGCCGGAGTCGAGGTCCGGGTTCCCTTCTCTCCGGGCCGCGCGGACGCGTCGCAGGAGCAGACCGACGTGGAGGCGTTCGCCGCGCTCGAGCCGCGTGCCGACGGGTTCCGCAACTACCTGGGCAAGGACAACCGGCTGCCGGCCGAGTATCTGCTGATCGACCGGGCGAACCTGCTGACCCTGAGCGCCCCCGAGATGACGGTGCTCGTCGGCGGTCTGCGCGTCCTGGGCGCGAACCACCGGCAGTCGCCGCTCGGCGTCTTCACCGAGACGCCCGGATCGCTGACCAACGACTTCTTCGTCAACCTGCTCGACCTGGGCACGACGTGGCAGCCGACGGCCGACGACGCGAACACGTTCGAGGGCCGGGACGCCGCCACCGGCGCGGTCAAGTGGACCGGCAGCCGCGTCGACCTCGTCTTCGGCTCGAACTCCGAGCTGCGCGCGCTGGCGGAGGTCTACGCGAGCGACGACGCGAAGGAGAAGTTCGTGCACGACTTCGTCGCGGCATGGCACAAGGTGATGGACCTCGACCGGTACGACCTCGCCTGAGCCTCCGGGCGCCCGGACACCGGGTCTGAACACGGCGTCCGGGCGCGCCGCGCTGACCGCATGCTGGAATCCGCGGCAGGGCGGCCCGCCCGGTGCTGGGATATCCGGCATGAACGATGTACCGGCCAGGAACGATGCACGGATAGATGCACGGATAGATGTACGGATACGCGCCGCCGCGCCACGGGACCTCGACCGGGTGCTCGCCTTCTGGAAGACGGCCGCCGAGGGCGGCAGCATCAGCGACGACCGCGACGGCGTCGCGCGGCTGCTCGCCCGCGACCCCGACGCGCTGATCATCGCCGAGCGCGCGGGCGAGCTGACCGGGACGGTGATCGCCGGGTTCGACGGCTGGCGCTGCCATCTGTACCGGCTCGCGGTCCACCCTGACCACCGGCGCCAGGGCATCGGGGCCGCCCTGCTCTCCGCCGCCGAGGACCGGTTCGTGACGCTCGGGGGCCGCCGGGGCGACGCGATGGTGCTGGAGCGCAACGAGCTGGCCCACCACGCCTGGCGTGCGGCCGGATACCACCCCGAGGAGCGGTGGCGGCGCTGGGTGAAGCCGCTGTGAACACCGTGCCGCGCACCGGCTGAGCGCACCGGCTGAGCGCTCCCACCACCGCTCTTTGCCGCTCGTTTACTATGAGGGGAACGTCCGTCCCTCTGATGAAAGGTGTGAGCGTCCGCCCATGGGCGAGCCTCCTAGTATCTCCTGTCGCGCCGTCACCCCCGCACTGTCCGATCATGGGACGGAGGTGACCCGATGACGGAAGTACTCCTGCTCGCCGTGGCCGTGCTGCTCTGCCTCGCCTGCGGCGCTTTCGTCGCGGCCGAGTTCTCGCTGACCACCGTGGAGCGCAGCGAACTGGAGGACGCCGTCGAGCGCGGTGAGCGCGGCGCGGCCAGCGCGCTGAAGGCCGCGCGCGGCCTCACCTTCCAGCTCTCCGGCGCCCAGCTCGGCATCACGGTCACCAATCTGGTCATCGGCATGCTCGCGGAGCCCTCCATCGCCAAGCTGATCTCGGGCCCGCTGGAGAGCGCCGGCGTCCCGACGGCGGCCGCGCCGTCCCTCGCGCTGGTCATCGGCACGGCCCTGTCGACGATCTTCCTGATGGTCGTCGGCGAGCTGGTGCCGAAGAACTGGGCGATCTCCGCGCCGCTGGCCATCGCCAAGCGGGTGGCGACGCCGCAGCGCTGGTTCAGCGCGGCCTTCCGCCCGCTGATCACCCACCTCAACAACACGGCGAACCACACCGTGCGCCGCTTCGGCATGGAGCCCACGGAGGAACTCGCCTCCGCCCGCGGACCCCAGGAGCTGGTGGCCCTGGCCCGCCACTCGGCGAAGGCCGGTGCGCTGGAGGCGGACACCGCCGAGCTGTTCGTCCGCACCCTGAACCTCGCCGACCTGACCGCGGAGAACGTGATGACCCCCCGCGTGCAGGTGATGGCCCTGGACGTGCGGGCGACGGCGGAGGACGTGGCGTCCGCGACGCGGGCCACCGGGCTGTCCCGCTTCCCCGTCTACCAGCACAGCCTGGACACGGTCATCGGTGTGGCGCACATCAAGGACGTGCTCGCCGTGCCCGCGGAGCACCGGGCCCGCTTCCCGGTCGCCGAGCTGCTGCGCGAACCCCTCCTGGTGCCCGAGTCGCTCACCGTCGACCGGCTGCTCGACCGGCTGTCGGGCAAGCGCACGATGGCCGTCGTGATCGACGAGTACGGCGGTACGGCGGGCGTCGCCACCCTGGAGGACATCGTCGAGGAGGTCGTCGGCGAGGTACACGACGAGCACGACCCGCACGAGACCCCCGACCTGGCCCCGGCCGGTGACGACGCCGACGGCCGCACGGTGTACTCGGCCGACGGCGCCGCCCGGACGGACCAGCTGGCGAAGATCGGGCTGCGCGCGCCGGACGGCCCGTACGAGACCCTCGCGGGTCTGGTCGCCACCGAGCTGGGCCGTATCCCGGCCGTCGGTGACACGCTTCAGATCGTCGGCTGGCAGGTGGACGTGGTGGACGCGACCGGACACCGCGCGGCCCGGCTGCTGCTGCACGCGCCATCCGCCGACGCCCCGCAGGGAACCACGGAGGGAACGCGATGATCGTCGTTCAGCTGCTGATCGGCTTCGCGACCCTGGTCGCCAACGCCTTCTTCGTGGGCGCCGAGTTCGCGCTCATCTCGGTACGCCGCAGCCAGGTCGAGCCGCGCGCCGAGCAGGGCGACAAACGCGCCCGCCGGGTGATGTGGGGCCTCCAGCACGTCTCGCATGTGCTGGCCTCCGCCCAACTGGGCATCACGCTGTGCACGCTGGTGCTCGGCGTGGTCGCGGAGCCCGCGATCGCGCATCTGCTGGAGCCGGTGTTCGACGCGGCCGGCGTACCGCACGGCCTGGTCCACCCGATCTCGTTCGTGATCGCCCTCGCCCTGGCCACGTATCTGCACATGCTGCTGGGCGAGATGATCCCGAAGAACATCGCGCTCGCGGAGCCGGTGCGCAGCGCGCTGCTGCTCGGGCCGCCGCTGGTGGCGCTGACCCGTGCGCTGCGCCCGGTGATCTTCGCGATCAACGCCTTCGCCAACGGCCTGCTGCGGCTGCTGCGCGTCGAGCCCAAGAGCGAGGTGGCCGCGACGTTCTCGGACGACGAGCTGGCCCGGATGGTCAAGGACTCCGGCGAGGCGGGGCTGATCGACGACCGGGCCCGTGAGCGGCTGCACGACGCGCTGGAGCTGGGCCGCCGCCCGGTCGCGGACGTGGTGCTGCCGCTGGAGCGGGTGGTGTACGCGCGGGTCGGGGTGACCCCGGAGCAGCTGGAGCGGCTGTCGGCCGAGTCCGGGTTCTCCCGGTTCCCGGTGGTCGACTCGGGTCTGCGGATCGTCGGCTATCTGCACGTCAAAGACGCGCTGGACGCGATGCCGCAGGATCTGCCGTTCCAGGTACGGGACATGCGGCAGATCGCCCGAGTCCGGGAGTCGACCCCGCTGGACGACGTGCTGACCGCGATGCGGCGCAGCCGCACGCATGTGGCGGCGGTGCTCGGCGAGGACGGCCGTCTGTCCGGCATGGTGACCATGGAGGACGTCCTGCAGGAGCTGTTCGGGCAGCCCGCCTGAGCACGGGGCCGTCTGAGGCCGTCTGAGTGGGGGCCGTCTGAGCGCGGGCCCGTCTGAGTGCGGGCCCGTCTGAGCGCGGGGCCCGCCGCCCGGTAGCATCGCTCCCGCCATGGAGATGAATGCCACCTACACCAGTCTTGTCGCGGTTGGCGACTCGTTCACCGAGGGCATGTCCGACCGGCTGCCGGACGGCTCCTACCGCGGCTGGGCCGATGTGCTGGCGGGCCGGATGGCGGCGCGCGAGCCCGGCTTCCGGTACGCGAACCTCGCCGTGCGCGGCAAGCTGATCGCGCAGATCGTCGACGAGCAGGTGGACGCCGCCGCGGCCATGCGGCCCGACGTCGTCACGCTGGTGGGCGGTCTGAACGACACGCTGCGCCCCAAGTGCGACATGGGCCGGGTGAAGGGCCTGCTGGAGGAGGCGGTGGTCCGGCTGGCCCCGGCGTGCGAGCGGCTGGTGCTGATGCGCAGTCCGGGGCGGCGGGGGCCGGTCCTGGAGCGGTTCCGGCCGCGCATGGAGGAGCTGTTCGCGCATGTCGACGCCCTCGCCGCCCGGCACGGCGCGCTGGTGGTCGACCTGTACGGCGCCGAGGTGCTCGGCGACCGGCGCATGTGGGACGTGGACCGGCTGCACCTGACCGGTGAGGGGCACCGCAGGGTCGCCGAGGCGGTCTGGCAGACCCTCGGGTACGCGCCCGAGGACGACTGGCGGGCGCCGCTGCCGTCCGCGGTGCCGCCGGGCTGGCTGACCCGGCGGCGGGCGGACGCGCGGTTCGCCCGCGAGCACCTGGGCCCGTGGATCGGCCGCCGCCTCACGGGCCGCTCGTCCGGCGACGGACTGCCGCCCAAGCGCCCGGAGCTGCTCCCGTGGGACCCGGACCCGGTCGAGCCGTAGGGGCCTGTCCGGCGGGCCGGGCCGGGTCGCGCCGCGCCGCGTCCAGTCGTAGCAACGTACGAACCGGGGCGGGGCGCTGGCCTGCGGAAACCGACAGTAGAATGGCTGACTGTGACTGCTGTGTCTGCGAAGCCTCGCATCCCCAATGTTCTGGCCGGCCGCTATGCCTCGGTGGAGCTGGCCACCCTCTGGTCTCCCGAGGAGAAGGTGAAGCTGGAGCGTCAGCTCTGGCTCGCGGTGCTGCGCGCTCAGCAGGATCTCGGGATCGAGGTGCCGGACGCCGCGCTCGACGCCTACGCGCGCGTGCTCGACACCGTCGACCTGGCGTCGATCGCCGAGCGCGAGAAGGTCACCCGGCACGATGTGAAGGCCCGCATCGAGGAGTTCAACGCGCTGGCCGGGCACGAGCATGTGCACAAGGGCATGACGTCCCGCGACCTCACCGAGAACGTCGAGCAGCTCCAGGTCCGCCGTTCACTTGAGTTGGTGCGCGACCGTGCCGTGGCGGTGCTGGCCCGGCTCGGGAAGCTCGCGGGCGAATACGGCGAACTGGTGATGGCGGGCCGCTCGCACAATGTGGCGGCGCAGGCCACCACGCTCGGCAAGCGGTTCGCGACCGCCGCGGACGAGCTGCTGGTGGCGTACGGACGCCTTGAGGAGCTGATCGAGCGGTATCCGCTGCGCGGCGTCAAGGGCCCGGTGGGCACCGCGCAGGACATGCTCGACCTGCTGGGCGGGGACGCCGGGAAGCTGGCCGAGCTGGAGGAGCGGATCGCCGCGCACCTCGGTTTCTCGCGGGCGTTCACCTCGGTCGGCCAGGTCTATCCGCGCTCGCTGGACTACGACGTCGTGACGGCGCTGGTGCAGCTGGCCGCGGCCCCGTCGTCGCTGGCGAAGACGGTACGGCTGATGGCCGGGCACGAGCTGGTGACCGAGGGCTTCAAGCCCGGCCAGGTCGGTTCGTCGGCCATGCCGCACAAGATGAACACCCGCTCCTGTGAGCGCGTCAACGGCCTCATGGTGATCCTGCGCGGGTACGCGTCGATGACCGGGGAGCTGGCGGGCGACCAGTGGAACGAGGGCGATGTGTCCTGCTCGGTGGTGCGCCGGGTCGCTCTGCCGGACGCGTTCTTCGCGCTGGACGGCCTGCTGGAGACGTTCCTGACGGTGCTGGACGAGTTCGGCGCGTTCCCGGCTGTGGTCGCCCGCGAGCTGGACCGCTATCTGCCGTTCCTGGCCACCACCAAGGTGCTGATGGGCGCGGTGCGCGGCGGTGTGGGCCGCGAGGTGGCGCACGAGGCCATCAAGGAGAACGCGGTGGCTTCCGCCCTGGCGATGCGCGAGCAGGGCGCCGAGCGCAACGAGCTCCTTGACAAGCTGGCGGCGGACGAGCGGATTCCGCTGGACCGGGCCGCGCTGGACGCGCTGATGGCCGACAAGCTGTCCTTCACGGGCGCGGCGGGCGACCAGGTGGCGGCCGTGGTGTCGCGGATCGAGGAGATCGTGAAGCAGCGCCCGGAGGCCGCCGGGTACACACCAGGCGCGATCCTCTGAGTGACTGAGCGGCTGGACGGCTGAGCGGCGGGTTCGCGGCGGGCCCTCGGCGGGCGCTCGGCGTGTACGATCCGCCCAGCGCTCGGATGACCTGGGAGGACGGACGGTGGGGCGGCTGACCGGCAAGGACCCGTCGCTGCTGCGGAGGATCAACTCGGCGGTGGTGCTGCACGCGTTGCGCGGCACGGATTCGGCGAACCTCACCGAGGTCACCGGCGTCACCGGGCTGTCCCGGCCCACGGTCGAGGGCGTCGTGGAGGGGCTGGTCGAGGCCGGGCTCGTCGTGGAGGTCCCGGCCGACGAGGGCGCGGCCCGACGCCAGGGGCGACCGGCCCGCAGGTTCCGCTTCCGGGCCGAGGCGGGTCATCTGCTGGGTCTGGAGATCGGCCCGCACCGGGTCGCCGCGGTCCTGTCCGATCTGGACGGCCGGGTGATCGGCACCGGGCAGAAGACCGTGGCCGAGGCGGCGGAGGCCGACGAGCGGCTCGACCGGCTGCGGGCCACCGTGGCGGATCTGCTGCGGCGCGCCGGGATCGCCCGTGGTTCGCTGCGGGCCGTCGGTGTGGGCACCCCCGGCATCGTGGAGAGCGACGGGACGGTACGGCTGAGCACGGCGCTCCCCGGCTGGACCGGCCTCCCGCTCGGGGAGCGGCTGCGGCGGTCCTTCAGGTGTCCGGTGCTGGTGGAGAACGACGCCAACGCCGCCGCGGTGGCGGAGCACTTCAAGGGCGCGGCGACCGAGTCCGACGACGTGGTGTTCGTGCTGGCCGGGCTCAGTCCCGGAGCGGGGGCGCTGATCGGCGGGCGGCTGCACCGCGGGTACGGCGGCGCGGCGGGCGAGATCGGCGCGCTGCACCTGCTGGGCCGTGAGGTGACTCCTGAATCCCTGCTGTCCACCACGGACGAGCCGCTGCACCCGCTGGACGAGCAGGCGGTCACGGAGGTCTTCGCGCTCGCCCGGCGGGGCGACGGGCGGGCCGCCGCCGCCGTCGAGCGGTTCATCCAGCGGCTGGTGCACGATGTGGCGGCCCTGGCTCTGGCCCTGGACCCGGAGCTGGTCGTGATCGGCGGCTGGGCGGCCGGCCTGGACGGCGTGCTGGAACCGCTGCGCCGCGAGTTGGCGCGCTACTGCCTGCGGCCGCCGCGGGTGGCGCTCTCCGTGCTCGGTGAGGCGGCCGTGGCGACGGGGGCGCTGCGGCTGGCTCTGGACCACGTCGAGGAGGGGCTGTTCGCGGTGGAGCGTACGGTGACGGCCCGCCGCTGAGCGGTGCGGCGGGCCGCCGACCTCATACGTGTCACATCTGGCCGACGCGGGGCTGCTGGACTTCGATGGCGCCGGTGTCGCCGAAGGTGAGGCGGCAGGTGTCGGCGCGGTAGGTGGCGACGGAGACCGCGGCGGTGCGGCCCCCGGCGAAGTACCGGGTGGTGACGACCAGGACGGGAGCGCCGGGCAGCCGGTCGAGCTGCTTGGCGTCGTCCGAGCGCGCCGAGCCCAGTTCGACGGCGCGGTCCTCGCCCTCCAGGCGCAGGCCTTGGAGCTCGCGCAGCACGACGGCCGCGCGAGCGGCGCCGGCGGGCGCGGCCGGGGCGGCCAGGCCGGGCACGGACGCGGCGGGAACGTACAGCAGTTCGGCGGCGACGGGCTGTCCCGCGCTGACCCGCAGTCGGCGCACCACGTGTACGGGCTCGTCCCGGCCGGTGCCCAGGTGGCGGGACACGGCCGCGGGCGGCACCTCGCGCCCGGCGTCGGCGAGTGCCCAGGCGGGGTCGGACACGCCCGGCCAGCTCTGCGCCGTCGAGCCCACGGACACGCCGACTCGGGGCGGGGCGACCGTGGTGCCGACGCCGCGGCGGCGCTGCAGCCGTCCTTCGAGTTCCAGCTGCTCCAGCGCCTGCCGGAGGGTGGCCCTGGCGACGCCGAAGCGGGCCGCGAGGTCACGTTCGTTGGGCAGGATCTCGCCCACGGCGAACTCGGAGTCGAGCGCCTCGCTGAGCACGGTCTTGAGGTGCTGGTACTTAGGCTCCGGCACCGTTTCGAGCTGTGTGGTCCCCACCCTGTTCCTCCACCGTCCCCAGGAACCCCGGACGCTTTTCCCGCCCTTGTTTATTAAAGGTTCCTCACTATCTCTGCGACGATAGGGCCACGCTCACCCTTGGTCAAGACCAATCAGCCGCCCGTCACGGTGTGCGGTCGGCCTGGTACGCGGACGCGCGCGGGGCCCGTCCGCCTGGACGGGCCCCGCGTTCCGGTGACTCGGGTGACTCGGGTGACTCAGCGCGCGGCGAGCGAGGTCAGCTTGTCGGGGTTGCGGATGAGGTAGACGCACTGGATGTGTCCGTCGGCTGTCTCCAGCTGGAACACTGTGTCCGGCCTGCCCCCGGAGAGCACCAGCAGGGCGGGGCGGCCGTTCGCCTCGACGTAGCGGAACGCGACGTCGTCGACCGGCTGGCGCGCGGCCCCGATGAGGAAGCGGGCCACCTTGTCGGCCGTCTCGATGACGCGCAGCGGGGCCTTGGCCTTGCCGTCGCTGTCCCCGACGAGCCGTACGCCCGGCGCGAGGAGGGACAGCAGCCCGTCGAGGTCGCCGCCGGTGGCCGCGGCGAGGAAGCGTTCGGTCAGGTCGCGGCACTCGGCCGCGTCCACCGCGTACCGCGGTGTGCGTGCGTCGACGTGTCTGCGGGCCCGCCCGGCGAGCTGGCGCACAGCGGGCTCGCTGCGCTCCAGCGTCGCGGCGATCTCGGAGAAGGGGAAGCCGAAGGCCTCGCGGAGTACGAACACCGCGCGCTCCAGCGGCGACAGCGACTCCAGGACGACCAGGACGGCGAGTGACACCGAGTCGGCCAGCACGGCCCGTTCCGCGGCGTCGGGCACGGTGGGCCCGAAGTCGGTGAGCAGCGGTTCGGGCAGCCAGGGCCCCACATAGGCCTCGCGCCTGGCGTCGAGCTGGCGCAGCCGGTCGATCGCGAGGCGGGTGGTGATCCGGATCAGATACGCCCGTTCCCGTCTGATCTTCTCGCGGTCCACGGACGCCCAGCGCAGCCAGGCCTCCTGTACGACGTCCTCGGCGTCGCTGACGCGGCCGAGCATGCGGTAGGCGACCCCGGTCAGGACGGATCGGTGCGCTTCAAAGACGTCTGTCGCGGAGTTCGTCGGCACACTTCCATCTAATCAGGGCTACCGAAGGGTAGGCGTTGCTGACAAGCTGTCTACCAGACCCGCATCCACGACGAGGAGCGCCATGTCCGCCACCGTCTCCTTCCGCATCGAGACTCCGAACGGCCCCCGGAGCGTCCGCGTCGCCTACCGCCGCGCGGGCGCGGGCGAGCCGTTGCTCCTGCTGCACGGCATCGGGCATCACTGGCAGGCCTGGGAGCCGGTGCTGGGGATCCTGGCCGCGGAGCGCGAGGTGATCGCCGTGGACCTGCCCGGATTCGGCGCGTCCCCCGCTCTGCCCGACGGAGTCCCGTACGACCTGCCGACCGTGGTGTCCGCGCTCGGGGCGCTGTGCGCGGAACTGGGTGTCAGGCGCCCGCATGTGGCCGGGAACTCGCTGGGCGGGCTGCTGGCCCTGGAGTTGGGCCGCGAGAAGCTCGTACGGTCGGTCACCGCGCTGTCTCCCGCCGGCTTCTGGTCGAAGGGCGAGCAGCGGTACGCGTTCGGGGTGCTCGGGGCGATGCGGCAGGGGGCGCTGCGGCTGCCGCTGCCCGCGATCGAGCGGCTGTCCCGGTCGGCGGCCGGGCGGGCGGCGCTGACCAGCACGATCTACGCCAGGCCCGGCCGCCGTTCGCCCGAGGCCGTCGTCGCGGAGACGCTCGCGCTGCGGGGGGCCACCGGTTTCCATGAGACGCTCGCCGCGGGACGGGACGTGTTCTATGCCGACGACGTGCCCGCGGCGTCCGGCGTCCCGGTCACCGTGGCCTGGGGCACTCGGGACCTGCTGCTGCCGCGCCGTCAGGGCGTGCGGGCCAAGCACACCATGCCGGGCGCCCGGCTGGTGCGGCTGCCGGGGTGCGGTCATGTGCCGATGAACGACGACCCCGCGCGGGTGGCCCGTGTCATCCTCGACACCAGCCGCTGACGGGGTCTAGGGCGTGCTCAGGAGTTGGACCACGCGCGGGTGCAGAGCACCAGGCGGTATCCGTCCGGGTCCTCGACGGTGACGCCCCACGCGTTCCAGTAGGGGTTGGGCGAGACGACCCGCTGGCCGCCGTGCCGCTCCAGGCGGGCGGTCAGTTCGTCGGGGACCGGCTCGTCGAGGTAGACGACCAGGAGGTCCTCGTCGGTGGGGCGCGGCCCGACGGGCGCGTCCGGCGCGTGGACGAGTTCGATGTGCCAGGCGGCGTCCGGCCAGCCCAGCATCAGCAGGTCGTGCTCGCCGGCCGCGTCGCCGCCTTCGGCGCGGTAGAGCACGCTGAGTCCGAGGCCCTGGACGAAGAAGCGCTCGGCCGCGGCCAGGTCGCGGGACGGGCGGGCGATCCGGATGTGGCTCTGACCGTTGGCGGGCACGCGGGCGGCTCCTTCGGTGTTCGGCGGTCGCGGGGCGGCGTGTTCCACCGTAGGCGCGGGGCGGTCGTACGGGATCGGCCGTACGACCCCCCGCCGGTGGGGCCTCCGACGTACGACCGGGGACCCCGTACCCGACGGGAACGTGTGCGCGGCCGGGCTGCCGGGCCGCGCGCCTGGTTCCTCGCCGCCGTGGGCGGCTGTTCACTTGGGATTCGCGCGGGGGCCGCGGGGCCCCGCTAGATGTGGCACCGGACGCGGCGGCGCCCACCTGCCGCGTCCGTGCAGCCGCCCTGTCCGTACCTCGCGTCCGTACACCTTCGCGTCCGTCGCACCCGTCACTGGAGGCGCATCGATGTCATCAGGTCACCCGGCCCCGGCTCCGGGCCGCCGCGCGGTGCTGCGCGGCTCCCTCACCGCCGCGTCCACCGCTCTCGCCCTGCCCGCGCTCGGCGGGGCGGCTCCCGCGTTCGCCCGATCTGGACGGCCGCGGGCCGCCTGGGGAGTACAGGCCGGTGATATGACGGCGCGCTCGGGCCTGGTGTGGGTACGCGCCGACCGCCCCGCGCGGATGATCGTGGAGACCTCGGCCACCGAGTCGTTCCGCGCCCCGGTCCGCTGGCCCGGGCCGCTGCTCGGCCCCGGCACGGACTTCACCGGAACGACCCGGCTGCGCGGGCTGCCGCCGGGCACGCAGGTCCACTACCGGGTGCTGCTCGCCGACCCCGACGACCCGCGGCGCACCGGCGAGCCGGTGGCGGGCGCCTTCCGCACGGCTCCGGTCCGGCGTCGCGGCGGCCACGGCGGCGGTGGCGATGGCGGTGGGGTGCGGTTCGTCTGGTCGGGGGACATCGCCGGGCAGGGCTGGGGCATCAACCCCGACCGCGGCGGCTACCGGGTCTTCGACGAAATGCGCCGCCTGGACCCGGACTTCTTCCTGTGCAGCGGTGACACGATCTACGCGGACGGGCCGATCCCGTCCCGCGTGACCCTGCCGGACGGGCGGGTGTGGCGGAACGTCACCACCGAGGAGAAGTCGAAGGTCGCCGAGACCCTCGCGGAGTTCCGGGGGAACTTCCGGTACAACCTGCTCGACGCGAACCTGCGGGAGTTCAACGCGCAGGTGCCGGTCGTCGTCCAGTGGGACGACCACGAGGTGCTCAACAACTGGTATCCCGGCGAGATCCTGGACGACGCCCGGTACACCGAGAAGCGTGTGGACGTGCTCGCGGCGCGGGCGCGGCGGGCGTTCTCGGAGTACTTCCCGGTCTCCACGCTCGACCCGGCCCGCGGCTCCGGCCCGCACGGCGGCCGTCGGGGCGACGGGCGGGTGTACCGGGTGCTGCGGCACGGGCCGCTGCTGGACGTCTTCGTCCTGGACATGCGCACCTACCGCAACGCCAACTCCCCCGGCCTGGCCGAGCACGACCCGGCCGGCGTGCTCGGCGAGCGGCAGGCGACCTGGCTGAAGCGGGAGTTGTCGCGCTCACGCGCCGTGTGGAAGGTGATCGCGTCGGATATGCCGCTCGGTCTGGTCGTCGCCGACGGACCGCGGGACTTCGAGGCGGTCGCGCAGGGCGATCCGGGCCGTCCGCTCGGCCGCGAGCTCCAGATCGCCGACGTACTCCGGCACATCAAGCACCGGCGGATCACCGGCACAGTCTGGCTGACCGCGGATGTGCACCACACGTCGGCGCAGCACTACGACCCGTCGCGGGCGGCGTTCGGGGACTTCGCGCCGTTCTGGGAGTTCGTGACCGGGCCGCTGGCCGCGGGCGGCTTCCCCGCCGCGCGCCTGGACGGCACCTTCGGCCCCGAGCGCCGCTTCCTGAAGGCGCCGACGCGGGCGAACGTCTCGCCCGCCGAGGCCCCGCAGTTGTTCGGCGAGGTCGAGATCGACGCGGGCAGCGGCGAGTTGACGGTGCGGCTGCGCGAGGAGGGCGACGCGGTGCTGTTCACGAAGGTCCTCCAGCCGGGGCGGGTCGGGCAGTAGCGTCCCCGGCGTGGCCGACGGGTCGTCGCGGGATCAACGAAGTCGGCAAATAGGGCAGATGCCGACTTAACCGTGCAGTCACAAGGCGTTCGTGATCACGCAACACCGGTCCGGCAGGGTGCGGTGCATGGCTGACAAGACTGACCCGACCACAGCGAAGCGGGCCCGCCGCCGACAGCACCACTGGCGGCGGGACACCGTCGAACTGGCCGCCCTGTTCACCGCCGTCGTGGTGGCGGACACCCTCGCCAAGACCGTCGTCAGCGGACCCGACGGGCCGGTGCTGCTGGTGGCGTCGGCCGTGGCGCTGGTCGCCACGGCCGCGTTCCACGTCTGGTGGGCGCGGCGGCACGGCCATGCCCCGCCGGCCGCGGATACCGATACCGGCGCCCCGCCCACCGCGGGGACCGCGCCGGGCGAGCAGGGACCCGCCGCCTCGCCCACCGGCACCATCGCCACCGCCACCGGCACCGCTGCCACCGGCGTCGTCGCCCCGTCCGCCACCACGCTGTGGCGGATGCGCACCACGGTGCGCGACCAGCCGGGATCGCTGGCCGCCCTGTGCGCCGCGCTGGCCCGCGTCGGCGTGGACATCCTGAGCCTGCAGACCCACCCGCTGGCCCAGGGGACGGTCGACGAGTTCCTGCTGCGCGCACCCGATGAGCGCGCGGCCGCGGAGCTGACCCGTGTCGTGGCGGGCGCGGGCGGCGCGGACACCTGGATCGAGCGGGCTGACGCCCACGACCTGGTCGACGCGCCCACGCGCATACTCGCCCTCGCCGCCCGCACGGCCCTGGACACGGCCGAACTCCCGCTGGCGCTGCGCCAGCTGCTCGGCCGCTGCACCATCAGGTCGCTGCCCGCCAGCTCGCCGACCGGGGCGCGCGCCACCGTCGGGCTGACCCCCGTCGAGGGGGCGCACGAAGGGACCCTGATGCGGCTGCGCGACCCCGCGGGCGGGTCGATCACCGTGGAGCGGCCGCACCTCGCCTTCACCCCCACCGAGTTCGCCCGCGCCCGTGCGCTGGTCGAGCTGGACGCCCGGCTCGGTCCGCGGGTCCCGCGCGGCCAGGACGTGCTCACCCTCCCGGCGGGCAACGACATCACCGTACGCCGTGCCGACACCACGGACCTCACGGCCGCCAAGGCGATGCACGAGCGCTGCTCCACATCCACCCTGACCATGCGCTACCACGGGCCATCGGGTGACGCCGACCGCTATCTGAACCACCTGCTCAGCCCCCGCTTCGGCCGCACCCTCGCCGCCTGGACCGCGTCCGGGCGGCTGGTCGCCCTGGGGCATCTGCTGTGGGACGGCGACGAGACCGAGGTCGCGCTGCTCGTCGAGGACGCCTGGCAGCGCCGTGGCATCGGCGCCGAACTGCTCGGCCGTCTGGCGGCTCTGGGCGCGGAGGGGGGCTGCGACAGCGTGTACGCGGTCACCAAGGCGTCCAACACCGGGATGGTCGCCGCGATGCGCGGGCTCGGGCTCCCGCTCGACTACCAGGTCGAGGAGGGCACCCTGGTCATCACCGCCCGGCTGGACGGCGCCCGCAGCGAACCCGATCAGCGCACCGCGCAAAACGTGTGACGTGACCGGTGCCGACGTACGAGGATGTCCGCATGCCTGCTGACACGACGATGAGTCCGCTGCCCCGCCAGATCGCCGACGCCTACGTTGACGACCTGATCGCCCTCGACCCGATCATCGGCACCTATCTCGGTGTGCCGGAGAGCTCCTCGCGACTGCCCGACCTCTCCCCCGCCGGTTACGAGGTCCGGGCGGAGCTGGCCCGTACGACACTGGAGCGGCTGGCCGTCGCCGAGCGCGCGCCCGGCGGGGACGGGGACCACGAGCGGCGGTGCGCCCGGCTGCTGCGGGAGCGGCTGACCGCGGAGCTCGGGCTGTACGAGGCGGACGAGCATCTCAGCGTCGTCAGCAACCTCATGTCCCGTGTGCACGAGGTGCGGGAGGTCTTCACGCTCACGCCGACCGAGACCGACGCGGACTGGGCGGCCGTCGCCGAGCGGCTGCGCGCGGTGCCCGGCGCGCTGGAGCAGCACCGCGAGACCCTCGCGCTGGGGCTTGAGCGCAAGCGGCACGGCGGCCCTCGGGCGACGGCCACGTTCATCGAACAGCTCACCGAGTGGGCGGGCGGCTCGGGTACGGACGGGTCGGGTACGGACAGCTCGGGTACGGACGGCGAGGGCGGCGCGGACGCGGGGCGCGGCTGGTTCGACGCGTTCGCCGCGGACGGGCCCGAGGCGCTGCGCGCGGAGCTCTCGGCCGCGGCGGCCGGAGCCACCCGTGCCGTGGCGGCGCTGCGGGACTGGATGCGCGAGGTGTACGCGCCCGCCGTCGCGGACTCCCCCGACACGGTGGGCCGGGACCGCTACCGCGTCTGGTCGCGGTACTTCAACGGCACCGACCTCGACCTGGACGAGGCGTACGCGTACGGCTGGTCCGAGTACCACCGCGTCCTCGGCGAGATGCGGACCGAGGCCGAGAAGGTGCTGCCCGGCGCGGCCACGCCGTGGGAGGCCCTGGCCCATCTCGACGAGCACGGCACCCATATCGAGGGCGAGGACGAGGTGCGGGCCTGGCTCCAGGGCCTGATGGACGAGGCGATCGAGGCCCTGGACGGCACCCACTTCGAGCTCGCCGAGCGGGTACGGCGGGTGGAGTCCCACATCGCCCCGCCGGGCGGTGCGGCGGCCCCGTACTACACCGCGCCGTCGGAGGACTTCTCCCGTCCGGGCCGCACCTGGCTGCCGACGATGGGCGAGACCCGCTTCCCGGTGTACGACCTGGTGTCCACCTGGTACCACGAGGGCGTGCCCGGCCACCATCTCCAGCTGGCGCAGTGGGCGCACGTCGCCGAGAACCTGTCCCGCTACCAGGCCTCGGTCGGCATGGTCAGCGCCAACGCCGAGGGCTGGGCGCTGTACGCGGAACGGCTGATGGACGAGCTGGGCTTCCTCACCGACGCGGAGCGCAGGCTCGGCTATCTGGACGCGCAGATGATGCGCGCGACGCGGGTGATCGTGGACATCGGCACGCACCTGGAGCTGGAGATCCCGGCCGACTCGCCCTTCCATCCGGGCGAGCGGTGGACTCCCGAACTGGCCCAGGAGTTCTTCGGGACGCACAGCGGGCGGCCCGCGGGTTTCGTGGAGAGCGAGCTGACCCGCTATCTGTCGGTGCCCGGCCAGGCCATCGGCTACAAGCTGGGCGAACGGGCCTGGCTCCTGGGGCGCGAGAACGCGCGCCGGGCGCACGGGGACGGCTTCGACCTCAAGGCGTGGCACATGGCGGCGCTGTCGCAGGGGTCGCTGGGGCTGGACGATCTGGTGGCCGAGCTGTCCGCGCTCTGACGCCCGTCGGGGGCCCGCTGTGCGCGCGGAGTGCGCGCACAGCGGGTGTGTGCGCGCACTCCGCCGACGGCTTCAGCAGCCGCAGTCGTCCCCGGTGACCGGTGCGGTCAGGGGGTCCGCGGTGGGCTGGGTCCGGCCCTGCCAGGTCTCGTACGCGAATCCCTCCCGCACCCAGTACTCGAACCCGCCGAGCATCTCCTTGACCTGGTAGCCGAGTTGGGCGAGGGCGAGCGCCGCGCGGGTCGCGCCGTTGCAGCCGGGGCCCCAGCAGTAGGTGACGACGGGGACGGACTTGTCGAGCAGCGCCTCGGCCTGCTCCGGGATCAGGGCCGTGGGCAGGTGGACGGCGCCGGGGATGTGGCCCTGGTCCCAGCACTCGGTGGAGCGGGAGTCCAGGACGACGAAGCCGGGGTCGGCGTCGGCCGCGAGTGCCGAGGCGACGTCGGAGACGTCGGCGTGGAAGGCCAGGGAGGCGGCGAAGTAGGCGGCGGCCGCTTCGGGCGCGGCCGGGGCGACGCGGAGCACGGAGTTCACGGGGGCGCTGAGCTGCATGTTCATGGCTAAGAATCTATGGCCGATGCGGCGTGAGGTGAACGGCTCATCCCCGGTCTTCCTCTTGATTCGCCGGGGAAACCCCTGTTAGCTCTCGGGAATGACCGAGTATTCACCGGACGCCACGGACTGGCGCATCCTTGACGCTCTCCAGCGCGACGGGCGGGCCAGCTTCACGGAGCTCGCCCGTGCCGTGTCGATGTCGCCGAGCGCCGTGACCGAGCGGGTGCGCCGCCTGGAGGACGCCGGAGTCATCGAGGGGTACACCGCGGTGGTCGCCCCGGAGCGGCTGGGGCTGCCGATCCTCGCGTTCGTGCGGCTCCGGTACCCGAACGGGAACTACAAGCCGTTCCACGAACTCGTGGACGCGACGCCGGAGATTCTGGAGGCGCACCATGTGACCGGTGACGACTGTTTCGTCATCAAGGTCGCGGTGCGCTCGATGCGGCATCTGGAGGAGGTGTCCGGGAAGATCGGCACCCTGGGGTCGGTCACGACCAGCGTCGTCTACTCCTCGCCTCTGTCCCGGCGCGCCTTCCGGGAGGCGGCCGTCGGCGGTTAGCGTCGGCGGTCGGCGGTCGGCGGTTCAGCGAAGGCTAGGGGCTAAAGGCGCGTTGGCGCACGGTGGAGCCCGCGCGGTCCTTGAGGACCTCCAGTTGGGCGTGGATCCGGCGGCGCAGGTCGGGTACGTGGCTGACGATGCCGACGCTGCGGTCGCGTTCGCGCAGGGAGTCCAGGACGTCGAGTACCTCGTCCAGGGTCTGGTCGTCGAGGCTGCCGAAGCCCTCGTCGATGAAGAGGGTGTCCAGGCGTACGCCGCCCGCCTCGTCGGTGACGACGTCGGCGAGGCCCAAGGCGAGCGCGAGCGAGGCGAAGAAGGTCTCGCCGCCGGAGAGGGTGGCGGTGTCCCGCTCGCGGCCGGTCCAGGCGTCGACGACGTGCAGCCCCAGGCCTGAACGGCCCCGGCCGGTGCGGTCGTCGGAGTGGACGAGGGTGTAGCGGCCCGCCGACATGCGGGCCAGTCGTACGGTGGCCGCCGCGGCGACCTGCTCCAGGCGGGCGGCGAGTACGTAGGACTCCAGGCGCATCTTGCGGGCGTTGTCCGCGGAGGTGCCCGCGGCGAGGGCGGCCAGGCGGGCGACCCGGTCGTACGCGGCGCGCAGCGGGGCGAGGTCACGGGCCTCGGCGGCGGCCCGGTCCGAGAGGCGGTCGAGTTCGGCGCAGCGGGTGTCGGCCGTCTCGCACGCCAAGTCGGCTTGGCGCAGCCGGTGTTCGGCGGCGTCGGCGGCGCGGCGGGCCGCGTCGGGGTCGGCCGCGGGGAGCCGCGCGGCGGCGGCCGTGTCCGGATCGGCGAGTGCGGCGCGTACTGCGGCCTCCTCCTGCCGGCGGGCGTCGAGACGGTGTTGGAGCTCGCGGTGCTGGGCGTCGTCGAGCGCGGCGGCGGCCGCTTCGTCGGGGGTGCTGAACCCGGCGCGGAAGGCGGCGTCGGCGAGCCGGGCGTCGGCTTCCTTGAGGCGCTGGGCGGTGTCGGCGGCGGTGCGTACGGCGTCGGCGGCGGCGGTGAGCTGGGCGGCCCGCCGTTCGAGGTCGGCGGCGCGGGCGGCGACGCTGGGCGCGGTGCCGCGGGCCTGCCGCAACTCCGCTTCGAGCGTGGCCTGTTCCCGGTCCAGGGCGTCGCGCTGCGCGCCGCGTGACGCGGTGCGGGTGACCGCCCGCTGCTGGGCGGTGCGTCGGCGGTCGTGTTCGGCCTCGGCGCGGGCGAGTGCCTCGCGGGCCGCGTGCAGCCCGGCCGCGTGCTCGCGGGCCGCGGTGTATTCCTGCCGCAGCTCCTGGACGGACGCGGCCAGTCGCGGGGTCGGCGTGTCGCCTGCCGCCGCCGTGGCCGCGGCCAGGGATTCGCGTACGTCGCCCAGGGCCCGCTCGGCGGCGGCGCGCTGGTCGTCGGCGTGCTGGTACGCGGTGAGTGCGGCCTCTTCGGCCGGGCGGTCGACGTGGTCGGCGATCTTGCGGGCGGGGGCGGGGTGTTCGGCGGCGCCGCACACCGGGCAGGGCGCGCCGTCGGCGAGGCCTTCGGCGAGTTCGGCGGCGATGCCGCGCAGCCGCCGCTCCTTGAGGGTGAGCCAGTGTTCGTGTGCGGTGGCGGCGTGTTCTCGGGCGGCCAGGGCACGGCCTTGGGCCGCCGTCGTCTGTTCGGCCAGGCTGTCGCGGCGGCGGGCGGCTTCCCAGCGGGCCTGGGCGGGCTCCAGCTGGCCCGCGAGGTGTTCGGCTCGGGTCGCGGCTTCCTGCGCCGACTCGACGTGTCCGCGCAGGGTGTGGCGGGTGGCGTCCCAGCCGTCGAGCCAGTCCGCCGCCTCCTGGAGCGCCTCGTCGTCGGCGTGCTGCTGGCGCTCGATGTCCGCGCGTTCCGCGGTGAGTTCGCCGAGGCGGTGTTCGGCGCGGCGGGCGGAGTCCAGGCCGCCGAGCTCTTCGAGCAGGCGGCGGGCGGCCGCGGCGAGTCCCGGCGCCCCGGCGCCGGCGAGAGGTTCGGGCAGGGCGGCGCGGGCGGAGTCTTCGGCGGCGGTCGCGCGGCGGTGTTCCGTCTCGGCGCCGGCGCGCAGGGCGAGCGCGGGGGTGACGGATTCGGCGTGGCGCGCGCGGTCGAGGCGCCGCTGCCACTGGCGTTGCTCGTCGGCGCGCGCGGCGAGGCGGTCCGCGGCCGCGCGGGCCTCGGCGAACCGGCGCTGGAGCCGGTGGGTCTCGATGGTGCCGTCGAGCGCGCGGCGGGCCGCCGCGTGGGCGGACCTGGCGGCGGCCACCGCCGCGCGGGCGATGTCCTGGCGCTCCCGTGCGCCGCTTCGGGCCACCGCCGCCCAGGTGAGGAGGGCGCCGGTGAGGCCCGGTTCGCCGGGCGTCACATCGGGCAGCGGCAGGTCAGCGACGTCGCCCGCGGCCTGCTGCATGCGGTGCGCGATGGCCAGCAGCCGGTCGTCTCCGGCGCGTACCTCGGCGTCCGTGCCGCGTCTGCGTTCGGCGAGGCGGTCTTCTACGGCGGCGAAGCGGCGGGTGTCGAAGAGTCTGCCGAGCAGCTTGCCGCGGGCCTCCGCGTCGGCGCGCAGAAAGCGCGCGAAGTCGCCTTGCGGGAGCAGGACGACCTGGCAGAACTGGTCCTTGCTCATGCCGAGCAGCTGGTTGATCTCCTCGCCGATCTCCTGGTGGGAGCGGCTGAGGGCCCGCCAGGCGCCGGTCTCGGCGTCGTACTCGCGCAGCCAGGACTGGGCCTTGTCGGTGGTGGTGCCGGTGCCGCGTTTCTTGGGGCGCTCCCACGGCGGCTGCCGGGTGATCTCCAGGCGGCGTCCGGCGACGGTCAGCTCAAGACATACCTCGGTGCGGGTCGCGGGTGCGGCGTGGTCGCTGCGCAAGGTGGCGGACTGGTGCTGCCGGGAGCCGGGCAGCGAGCCGTACAGGGCGTAGCAGACGGCGTCCAGGACGGAGGTCTTGCCCGCGCCGGTCGGGCCGTGCAGCAGGAAGATCCCGGCCTGGGACAGGGCGTCGAAGTCGACCCGCTGGCTGCCGCCGAAGGGGCCGAAGGCGGTGATGTGCAGCCGGTGCAGTCTCATCGGGCCGCCTCGCGCTGGGTGTCCAGGGCCTGGGCGGCGTCGAACGCGTCCCGCAGCACGGCGCGTTCGTCCGCGTCGGGTCCGCTGCCGCCGCGTACATGGGCCACGAAGTCCTCGGCGATCTGCTGTTCGGAGCGCCCCTTGAGGCGCTGGGCGTACGAGGCGGCCGGGTCGGCGCCGTAGGTCTCGGGCTCGTCGGGTGCGAAGACGAGGCTCAGCACGTGCGGGAAGCGTTCGGCGAGCCGGGCCATGGGCTCGGCGGGGCGCACCGGGTCGGTGAGCGTCGCCTCCACCCAGGCGTGGGTCGCGCTGTGCCACTTCGGCTCGGTGAGGAGGTCGTCCAGGGTGCCGGAGATCCGGGCCAGCGGGCGGGGCACCGGGCAGTCGACGCGTTCGGCGCGGACCTCGCCGCCGGGTCCGAGGTCGATCAGCCACATGCTCTTGCGGTGGCGTTCCTCGGAGAAGGAGTACGCGAGCGGGGACCCGGAGTAGCGGACCCGCTCGGAGACGGTCTGGCTGCCGTGCAGATGCCCGAGCGCCGCGTAGTCGACGCCGCCGAAGACCGCGGCGGGTACGGAGTCGACGCCGCCGACGGTGATGTCCCGCTCGCTGTCGCTGGGCGCGCCGCCGGTCACGAAGGCGTGCGCGAGCACCACCGATCTGGTGCCGCGCGGCCGCCGCGCGAGATCGGCGCGTACCCGGTCCATCGCGGCGCCGAGCACGGCCTGGTGGCCGCCCTCGTCCAGCTGGAAGGCGCCCTTGACCAGGGTGGGCTCCAGGTACGGCAGCCCGTAGAAGGCCACCTCGCCGTGCTGGTCGGCGAGCAGCACGGGGTCGGCGCAGCGGGCGGGGTCGGTGCGCAGGTGGATGCCCGCCTGGCCGATCAGTCCGGCGCCGACTCCGAGCCGTCGGGCCGAGTCGTGGTTCCCGGAGATCATCACCGTGGGTACGCCGAGGTCGGCGAGCCGGTGCAGGGCCTGGTCGAAGAGCTCCACCGCGGCCAGCGGCGGCACGGCCCGGTCGTAGACGTCCCCGGCGACGACGACCGCGTCGACGTGTTCCTCGCGTGCGGTCGTCACGAGGCGGTCGATGAAGGCGGCCTGCGCGTCGAGCAGGCTCACGCGGTGCAGGGACCGGCCCAGATGCCAGTCGGATGTGTGCAGAATCCTCACGACGCCACCCCGACCCGCATGTGTTCCCCTCCTGTGGGCTCGGCCCCGGACCCGGCCAGGACCGAGCCTCACCGTCAGCACCCACCACGCTAGCGCCTGTGGGCCCCTGCTCTCTCACAGACCTCCGCTCCGGGCGCCGCGCCAGGGGGCGCGGGCCCGCGCGGAGATCGGGGAGACGCCCTAGCCGTACGCCTCCGCGCCCAGCTCCAGGGTCGCGGTGCCCGCGGTGGCGTCGGCGAGCCAGGTGCGGAGGGTGTCGACGTCGGCGTCGGGGAGGCCGATCTCGATCGTCACCGCCTCGCCGTAGCGGACGTCGCGTACCTCGCGGCCCGCCGTCCGCAGGTCGTTCTGCAGCTTGCCCGCGCGCTGGTGGTCGACGGTGATCGCGGCCAGCCGGAAGCGGCGTCGGGTGAGGGTGCCGAGGGCGTCCAGGGCTTCGCCGACCGCGCCGCCGTACGCTCGGATGAGGCCGCCCGCGCCGAGCTTGACCCCGCCGAAGTAGCGGGTGACGACGGCGACGACGTACCGCATGTCGCGGCGGAGCAGCATCTGCAGCATCGGCGCGCCCGCGGTGCCGCCCGGTTCGCCGTCGTCGCTGGCCTTCTGCACGGAGGCGTCGGCACCGATCACATACGCCCAGCAGTGGTGGCTGGCGGTGGGGTGCTCCTTGCGGACGCGCGCGAGGAAGTCCTGTGCTTCCCGCTCGGTGGCGACGGGCGCGAGCGCGCACAGGAAGCGTGAGCGGCTCGCCTCGGTCTCGTGCACGCCCTCACGGGCTACGGTGCGGTACTCGTCCTGCATCGGGCCAGGGTATGCGCAGCGGCGGGCGGGCTGGCGGTCAGCCCTCGAAGGGTGGGCCGGGCAGGCCCTGGCCCGTGTCCGGGAGTACGAGGAGGGAGCCGGACAGGGGGTGGGGGCGGGTGAGGCCGGTGCGGGCCGTGGTGACGTAGAGGTCGCGGAGGCCGGGGCCGCCGAAGGCGCAGGCCGTGGGGCGGCGCACCGGGAGGACGACCGTGCGGTCGAGGTCGCCGCGCGGGGTGTAGCGGCGGAGCTGGGCGCCGTCCCAGAGGGCGACCCAGACACAGCCGTCGGCGTCGACGGTCAGGCCGTCGGGGAAGCCCTGGCCCGGCTCGATGGTCACCCAGGCGCGCCGGTCGGCCGGGAGGCCGTCTTCGACGCGGCAGACGTCGACGCGTCGGGTGGGGCTGTCGATGTAGTACATCAGCGCGCCGTCCGGGCTCCAGCCGATGCCGTTGCTGACGGCCACGGAGGGGAACACCTCGGCGGCGGCTCCGCCGGGGGCGATACGGGTCAGGCTGCCGCCGCCGGGTGCCTCGTCGTAACGCATGGTGCCCGCCCACAGGGCCCCGTCCGGGGCGACGGCCGCGTCGTTGCCGCGGCGGCCCGGCGCGGGGTCGTGGCGCAGCCAGGAGAACGCGCCGTCCGGGTCGTACGCGCCGACGCCGTCCCGGAGATTGACGACCAGGCCGCCGCCCGCGCGCGGTTTCGCCGCGCCGACGTGCTGCTCGGTGGTCATGATGGTGCGGCGGCCGCTCGCGGGGGTGTAGGTGTGGACACGGGAGCCGAGGATGTCCACCCAGATGAGTCGCTCCGTGGCCGCGTCCCAGGTGGGTCCCTCGCCGAGCGCGGCCCGCTCCCGTACGGCGACCTCGACCGGCTCGGCGGCCTTGAGCGGCTCGGCGGCCTTGAGCGGCTCGGCGGCCTTGAGCGGCGCAGCGGCCTTCAGCGGCTCGGCGGCTCCGGTCGTCACCTGGCGCCTCGGTGGCCGAGCCGTACGGACAGGTCGGACGCGCCCTTGGCGGCCAGTTCGGCGAGTTCGCTCTCGCGGTCGTCGGTCCACCGGATCATCGGTACGGAGATGGACAGCGCGGCGACGACCCGGCCCGCGCTGTCGCGTACGGGGGCGGCGACACAGCTCACGTCGGGGTTGGACTCCTGGTGCTCGACGGCGATCCCGCGCGCGCGGACGTCGGCCAGCGCGATGCGCAGCGCGTCGGGGTCGGTGACGCTGCCCGGCGTCATCGCGACCAGTTCGCGGCCTCGGAGACGGGCGTCCAGTTCCTCCGTGGGCAGCGAGGCGAGCAGCATCTTGCCGACGGATGTGCAGTGCGCGGGGAGTCTGCGGCCCGCGGCCGAGACCATCCGGACCGCGTGCGTGGAGTCCACCTTGGCGATGTAGATGACGTCGGCGTCCTCCAGGATCGCGACGTGCACGGTCTCGTCGCAGGTCTCGGCGACCTCGCGGGCCACCCGCTGCCCCTCGGCGGCGAGGTCGAGCTGTTCCGCGTACCGGCTGCCCAACTGGTAGGCGCGGACGCCGAGGCGGTAGCGGCCGGGCTGTTCGGGTACGGGCACCGCATAGGAGCGGGCGGCCAGGGTGGTGAGCAGCTCGTGCACGGTGGTGCGCGGGAGTTGGAGTTTGCGGGTGACCTCCGGCGCGGAGAGGGTTCCGTCGCCGTCGAGGAACAGTTCGAGTATGTCCAGCGCCCTGGTCACCGCGGGGACAAGACGTCCCATACCCGCCACACCCTTTCGTTCGAGACTTCGGGCAGCACCCGGAATGACGAACATAGGCTAGCCATCGGCCCGTTCACCGGGCAATGGGTCGCGCGGACCGGCCGTCGCACACTCTGTCGCGCGACCCATTGACACTCCAGGGAGGCGCTGATTACGGTCACGCCAACATATCGAACGTGTGACGAAATCTCGAACGACTCACGGACTCTAGGGGCAACTGCCGTGCGCATCACGGGAATCAGCACTCATGTCGTCGGGACCCCCTGGCGCAATCTGACCTATGTGCTCGTCCACACCGACGAGGGGCTCACCGGCGTCGGCGAGACCCGCATGCTCGGCCACACCGACGCGCTGGTCGGCTATCTCCGCGAGGCGGAGGCGAACCACATCGCCGGGTCCGACCCGTTCGCCGTCGAGGACCTGGTGCGCCGGATGAAGTACGGCGACTACGGGCGGGCCGGTGAGATCGTCATGTCGGGGATCGCGGTGGTCGAGACGGCCTGCTGGGACATCAAGGGCAAGGCGCTCGGGGTGCCGGTGTGGCAGTTGCTCGGCGGCAAGGTGACCGACCGGGTCCCGGCGTACGCCAACGGCTGGTACACCACCGAGCGCACCCCGGAGGCGTACCACGAGGCGGCCCAGGAGGTGATGGCGCGCGGCTACCGGGCGCTGAAGATCGACCCGTTCGGTACCGGGCACCTCGAACTCGACGCCCAGGCCACCCGGTACGCGGTCTCGCTGATCGAGGCCGTACGGGACGCGATCGGGCCGGACGCCGAGCTGATGCTGGAGATGCACGGCCGGTTCAGCCCGTCCACGGCGGTGCGCCTCGCCCGCGAGCTGGCGCCGTTCCGCCCGGCCTGGCTGGAGGAGCCGGTGCCGCCGGAGAACCTCAAGGCCCTGGCCAAGGTCGCGGAGCGGGTCGAGACGCCCATCGCCACCGGCGAGCGCATCCACGACCGGATCGAGTTCCGGGAGCTCTTCGAGTCCCAGGCCGCCGACGTCATCCAGCCCGACGTGGGGCACATCGGCGGCATCCTGGAGGCCCGCAAGCTCGCGGCGACCGCCGAGACGCACTACACGCTGGTCGCCCCGCACAACGTCGGCGGCTCGGTGCTCACCGCGGCCTCGCTGCAACTCGCCGCCTGTACCCCGAACTTCAAGGTCCTGGAGCACTTCAACGACTTCGCGGACGCGGAGATCAAGAAGGTGGTCTCCGGCGCCCCGGAGGTCGACCCCGCCACGGGCTGCTTCGAGGTGTCGCACGCACCCGGCCTGGGCGTCGGGTTCGACGTGGACGCCGCGGCCGAATTCCCGCAGCAGAAGGCCCGGTTCGACCTGTGGGCCGACGGCTGGGAGCGGAGGTCGCCCGCATGAGCCGGTCCCTGGTCGTCGACCGGCCGGGCGTCCACCGCCTGGTGACGCGCGAGGCACCTGAACCCGCGCCCGGCGAGGTGCTGGTCGAGGTCGCGGCGGCCGGCGTCTGCAGGAGCGACCGCGAGGTCTACGACGGCCACCGCGACCCCGGCTATGTGCGCTACCCCGTCACACCGGGCCATGAGTGGTCCGGGACGGTACGCGCGGTGGGCGAAGGCGTCGACCCCGCGCTCGTCGGCCGCAAGACCGTCGCCGAGGGCTTCCGCGCCTGCGGCGTCTGCGAGCGGTGCCGCTGCGGCGAGACCAGTCTGTGCACCGGTGGCTACGCCGAGACCGGGTTCACCGAGCCGGGCGCCTTCGCCGACCATGTCACGGTGCCCGCACGGCTGTTGCACCCGCTGGCCGACGACGCGGACCTGAGGGCCGCCGCCCTGCTGGAACCGGCCGCCGTGATCGCCGCGGCGGTACGGGCCGGCCGGCCCCGGCCCGGCGAGCGGGTCGCGGTGGTCGGCGCGGGCACCCTCGGGCTGCTCGCGGTGCAACTGCTCGCGGCGGTCTCGCCCGCCGAGCTGAGCGCGATCGACCCACGGGCCGCGCGCGGCGAACAGGCCCTGCGGCACGGGGCGGACGAAAGCCTGCTCCCCGAGGACGCCAAGGCGGCGCACGGCCGTTTCGACCTGGTGGTGGAGACCGCCGGGGCGCCGTCGACGGCGGCCGCGTCCTGTCTGCTGGCCCGCCGGGGCGGCCGGGTGGTGCTCACCGGGATGTTCACGCCCGGCGCCCAGGGCATCGATCCGGTGCATCTCTCGCTCAGCCAGCTGGAGATCCGCAGCGTCTTCGGCGCCTCCTCGTCGGCCTGGTCGGACGCGGTAAGGGCCTTCGGGCTCGGGCTGCTCGACCCGGCGCCGCTGATCACCCACGAGTTCCCGCTGGAGCGGTTCGCCGAGGCTGTGGCGCTGGTCGGCGGCGGCGACCCCGAGACCGGAAAGGTGCTGCTGCGCCCTTAGACCGCTAGACCCGTCAGACCGCTAGACCCGTGTCGCGTCCCAAGGGCTCCTTGGCCGCACACGACGGCCCCCTGACCGCACGGCGGCGCGGGGCGACCTGACGCGTTCCGTGCCGCCGCGCACCCACCGACTCGTACCGCGCCGCCGTGCACCCCATGACTCGTACCGCGCCGCCGCACGTCCCATGACTCGTACGGCGTCCGATATCTCGAACATTGGAGTTCCGTGACCGCCCCGTCAGTACCTCGCCGCCCCGGCGTCGACGCCCTCACCCGTCTGGGCCACGCCGTGCCCGCACACGACGCGGCCGACGCCTCGCCGCACTCCTTCCCCGACGGCGGCGTCTGGCGCACCGAGATCCCCTCGGTGGAGGGCCCCGAGGCGGTGTCCGTCGTCCTCAAGGAGAGCGCGCGCCTCGATGTGCCCGTCCACCGGATCAGCCAGGGCAGCGGCGTGTGGATGCTGTCCGACGCCGAGATCACCGAGATGGCCGAGTCGACCGCCGAACGGGACATCGAGCTGTGCCTGTTCACCGGGCCGCGCGGCACCTGGGACACCGGCGCGTCGGTGCGCGCCGACGCGGGCGGCGCCGGACCGCGCGCCCGCGGCCACGACGCGCTCGCCGGGTGCGTCGAGGACGCGGTGCGCGCCACGGAGCTGGGCGTCAGATGCCTGCTCGTCGCCGATGAGGGCGTGCTGTGGCTGCTGCACCGCGCCCGTGTCCAGGGGATCATTCCCGGCGACACGACGCTGAAGCTGTCCGCGCTCGTCGGCCCGGTCAACCCGGCCTCGTACGCGGTCTACGAGCAGCTCGGCGCGGACTCGCTGAACGTCCCCTCCGATCTCACGCTCGCCCATCTCACCGAGATCCGGCGGATCTCGGCCGCCCCGATGGACATGTACGTGGAGGCCCCGGACGACCTCGGCGGCTATGTGCGGATGTACGAGATCGCCGAGCTGATCCGGCGCGGGGCCCCGCTGTACCTGAAGTTCGGCCTCGCCAGGGCGGCCGGAATCTACCCGTACGGGGCGCACCTGCGTGATCTCACGCTCGACACCGCCCGCGAGCGCGTACGGCGTGGCCGTCTCGCCCTCGACCTGCTGGCCCGGCACGGCGCCGACGGCGGCATGTCGCCGCTCGGCTCCCGTGCCCCCGGCGCGCTGAACCGGTTCGGCCCGCCGCCCGTGCTCACCGAAGAGCTGCTCACCGTCACGACCGAGAGGGACTCATGATCACGCGCATCCGCACTCGTGTCCGTACCCGCGCCGCGGCCACGGCCGCCGCCGGTCTCGCCCTCAGCCTCTCCCTCGCGGCCTGCGGCCAGGACAGCGAAGGCGGCAGCAGGGAGAAGAAGGACGCCGAGGACGCCACGGTGGGGATCGCGATGCCCACCAAGTCCTCCGAGCGGTGGATCGCGGACGGCGACAACGTCGTCAGGGACCTCAAGGCGGCCGGGTACCGGACCAAGCTGGTCTACGGCGAGGACGACCCGGACCAGCAGGTCTCGCAGATCGAGAACCTGATCACGCAGGGCGTGGACGCCCTGGTCGTGGCGGCCATCGACAACAAGTCGCTGGGCAATGTGCTCCAGCAGGCGGCCGACGCCGACATCCCCGTCATCTCGTATGACCGCCTGATCCTCAACACGGAGAACGTCGACTACTACGCGTCCTTCGACAACGAGAAGGTCGGCGAGCTCCAGGGCGACTACATCGTCGAGAAGCTCGGCCTGAAGGGCGGCGGCGAGAAGGGCCCGTTCAACATCGAGCTCTTCGCGGGCTCCAACGACGACAACAACACGCGCTATTTCTTCCACGGCGCCATGAAGGTCCTCCAGCCCTATATCGACAAGAAGCAGCTCGTCGTCCGCTCGGGCCAGACCGACCTCAATCAGGTGACCACGCTGCGCTGGGACGGCGGCACCGCCCAGAAGCGCATGGACGACCTGCTGACCTCGGCCTACGGCACGGAGCGGGTGGACGCCGTCCTCTCGCCGTACGACGGCATCTCCATCGGCATCCTGTCCGCCCTCAAGTCCGACGACTACGGCGGCGACGGCAAGCCGCTCCCCGTCGTCACCGGCCAGGACGCCGAGGTCGCGTCGGTGAAGTCGATCATCGCGGGCCAGCAGACGATGACGGTCTACAAGGACCTCCGCAAGCTCTCCAAGGTCGCGGTGAA
Source organism: Streptomyces sp. O3 (assembly GCF_054788135.1). Lineage (NCBI taxonomy): Bacteria > Bacillati > Actinomycetota > Actinomycetes > Kitasatosporales > Streptomycetaceae > Streptomyces > Streptomyces sp. O3. The sequence goes on along the minus strand of NZ_JBTVYK010000002.1, from coordinate 170,518 downwards.
CATGGTCGACGCGGCGCTCAAGGGCGAGCGGCCGGAGATCAACGACACCGAGTCGTACGACAACGGCAAGAAGGTCGTCCCGGCCTTTCTGCTGAAGCCGGTCGGCGTGGACAAGACGAACTACGAGCGGGAGCTGGTCGACTCCGGCTACCTCAAGGCCGACGACCTCAAGTGACCCACGGCTCCTGACCAGAAAGGCACGGCCATGGCGGGACCCGTCCTGGAAATGCGCTCCATCGTCAAGACCTTCCCCGGAGTCAAGGCCCTGTCGGATGTCAGCCTGACGGTCCGTCCGGGTGAGATCCACGCGATCTGCGGGGAGAACGGCGCCGGCAAGTCGACCCTGATGAAGGTCCTCTCCGGGGTCCATCCGCACGGAAGTTACGCGGGAGAGATCCTCTTCCAGGGCGAGCCGTGCCGGTTCAGGGACATCAGGGCCAGCGAGCGGCACGGCATCGTGATCATCCACCAGGAGCTCGCCCTGGTCCCGCAGCTCTCCCTCGCCGAGAACATCTTCCTCGGCAACGAGCACGCCGCCCGCGGGGTGATCGACTGGCACGACACGCTGCGGCACGCCACCGAGCTGCTGCGGCGGGTGGGGCTCCGGGACAGTCCGCGGACGCGGGTCTCGGACATCGGCGTGGGCAAGCAGCAGCTCGTGGAGATCGCCAAGGCGCTCTCCAAGGAGGTCAAGCTGCTGATCCTCGACGAGCCGACGGCCGCGCTCAACGACGAGGACAGCGGCAAACTCCTGGATCTCGTCCTGGAGTTGAAGGACCAGGGCATCACCTCGATCATCATCTCGCACAAGCTCAACGAGATCGGGCGGATCGCCGACTCGGTGACCATCCTGCGCGACGGCAGGTCGATCGAGACCCTCGACCTGCGAGCCCCGGAGACCACCGAGGAACGGATCATCAACGGGATGGTCGGCCGGGACCTGGACCACCGGTTCCCCGAGCGCACCCCGCGCGACACCGACGCGGACGCCGCGCCCGCCCTGGAGATCCGGGACTGGACCGTGCACCACCCGGTCGACCAGCGGCGCAAGGTGGTCGACCGGGTCTCGCTGTCGGTGCGCCGCGGCGAGATCGTCGGCATCGCCGGGCTGATGGGCGCGGGCCGCACCGAACTCGCGATGAGCGTCTTCGGCCGGACGTACGGGCGCTACGCGGGCGGCACAGTACGGAAGGACGGCAGGGAGATCCGGACGAGGTCCGTTCCGGAGGCGGTCGGGCACAAGATCGCGTACGTCACCGAGGACCGCAAGCACTACGGCCTCAACCTCATCGACACCATCGGCCGCAATATCTCGCTGACCGCCCTGTCGAAGGTCGCCCGCCGCGGCATCGTCGACGAACACGAGGAACGCCAGGCCGCCGAGGGCTACCGCAGGAGCATGAACATCAAGGCGCCGACGGTGTTCGAGCCGGTCGGCAGGCTGTCCGGCGGCAATCAGCAGAAGGTCGTCCTCAGCAAGTGGATCTTCGCGGATCCCGATGTGCTGATCCTGGACGAGCCGACCCGCGGGATCGACGTGGGCGCCAAGTACGAGATCTACACCGTGATCGACCGGCTGGCCGCCGAGGGCAGGGCGGTGGTGTTCATCTCCTCCGAACTGCCCGAGCTCCTCGGCATGTGCGACCGGATCTACACCATGTCGGCAGGCCGGATGACCGGGGAGCTGCCGCGCGCCGAGGCGACGCAGGAGTCGCTGATGCGACTGATGACGGACCACTCGTCGAAGAACACCCCACAGATCACCCCACAGATCACCCAGCACACCACTCAGCAGATCACTCAGCAGATCACTCAAGGGAAGCGGTAAGAGGATGCGCACGAATCTGACGGCCGACTCCCCGGCCGACGCGCCGTCCGGCGACGGTGGCACGGGCGGCGGCGGCACGGGCAACGGGGGCGGCGGCCTGGTCGCGCTGATGCTGGCCGGGCTGCGGGGCAACATGCGGCAGTACGGCATGCTGACGGCCCTCGGCCTGATCGTGGCGCTGTTCGCCGTGTGGACCGGCGGTGACCTGCTGCTGCCGCGCAACGTCTCCAATCTGGTGCTGCAGAACAGCTACATCCTGATCCTCGCGATCGGCATGATGCTCGTCATCATCGCGGGCCATATCGACCTGTCGGTCGGCTCGCTGACCGCGTGTGTGGGCGCGGTGGCGGCGGTGCTGATGGTGCGGCACGATCTGCCCTGGCCCGCCGCGGTGGTCCTGTGTCTGCTCCTCGGCGCGCTCGCGGGGTCCCTGCAGGGCTTCCTGATCGCGTATCTGGGCATCCCGTCGTTCATCGTCACGCTCGCCGGGATGCTGCTCTTCCGCGGCATCACCGAGATCGTCCTCAAGGGGCAGACGCTCGGGCCGCTGCCGGAGGGCCTGCAGACGATCGCCAACGGCTTCCTGCCGGAGACCGGCCCGGACACCAACTACCACAATCTCACCCTGCTGCTGGGCTTCGCGCTGATCGCGTTCGTGGTGGTGCGGGAGGTGCGGGACCGCGGCCGCCAGCGGGAGTTCGCGCTCGACGTCCTGCCCGCCAGGCTGTTCGCGCTGAAGCTCGTCGCGCTGGTCTCCGCCATGCTCACCGTGACGCTGCTGCTCGCCAGCTACAAGGGCGCCCCGGTGGTACTGCTGATCCTCGGCGTGCTGGTCGTCGGTTTCGGGTACGTCATGCGGAACGCGGTCATCGGGCGGCATGTGTACGCGATCGGCGGCAACCTTCCGGCCGCGAAGCTGTCCGGCGTGAAGTCCCGGAAGGTCACCTTCCTGGTCTTTCTGAACATGGGCGTGCTGGCCGCCCTCGCGGGCCTGGTCTTCGCGGCCCGGTTCAACGCGGCGTCCCCCAAGGCCGGACTCAACTTCGAACTGGAGGCCATCGCGGCCGCGTTCATCGGGGGTGCGTCGATGAGCGGCGGCGTCGGCACCGTACTGGGCGCGATCATCGGCGGCCTGGTGCTCGGCGTCCTGAACAACGGCATGAACCTCGTCGGCGTCGGCACCGACTGGCAGCAGGTCATCAAGGGACTGGTGCTGCTGGCGGCGGTCGGCTTCGATGTGTGGAACAAGCGCCGGGTCGGTTCATAGCGTCACGGGACCGGCGACAGGGCCGTATGGTCCCGGCCAGTACGGTGCGGGGGGGTGGCCGGTCAGCGTCGGACGCGCCAGGTCACGTCGGTCCGGAGGGTCCGGGCGACGCGCGGGTCGCGGACGGCGTCCGTGGGGTCGCTGACGCGGAGGGTGAGCTCGTGCTTCCTGTCATCACGGGCCCGCAGACCGAGTTCGGACACCCGTACCGAGGTCCGGCCCGCCAGCGCGTCGATCCGGCGGCCGTCCAGATACCACTGAACGTCCAGCCGGGCGGCGCCGTACAGCGTCGGCAGCGCGGCGCGCGCGGTGTCGCGTGTGCGCAGCGGGCGCTTGGTGGGGGTGACGGGGGTGGCGAGCGCGGCGTGCCGGTGGAAACCGGCGATCATCGCCTCGGTTCCGGGCAGGTTGAAGGGCTTGCCGAGCACCCGCATCAGGGACGCCTCGGTGGGCCGGTTCAGGCCCGTCACGTAGTAGCCGCCGCCCTCGTACGCGCCGACCGTGCCCCCGTCCGGGGAGGTCTCGCCGAGCCAGCGGTGCCACTTGGTCCGGCTGTCGCGCAGCTGGTCGGCGGTCAGTGTGGAGAGGTTGGCGTCGTCGGGCTCAGGGCCCGTGTACTCCTCGTAGCCGGGGTAGTCCGGGTAGAAGTACTCGTCGGCCAGCTTGCCGAGCGAGTGTCCGGTCTCGTGGAGAGCGACCTGGCCCGACTGCGCGTTCCCGGCGGACGCGGTGGCTATCCCCTCGTAACCGAGCCTCGGGTTGGGGGTGTTGTAGCCAGCGCCGCCGTACTTCTCGCTGTTGGCGAGGACCATCACCAGTTCGACTTCGGGGGTCCTGGCGACGTACGCGTCGACCTTGCCCTCGTCCACGCAGAGCAGCCGCTCGATGTCGGAGCACCAGAAGTACGAGCCGAGCGCGGTGTCCCGGACGACGCCCTGGTCCGGGTCGCCGGAGACCCCCGACTCCTTCGAGACCGCGTCCACGGCCCAGACGTTGAACAGGTTCTGATAGGTGGTGTACGGCTCGACGGCGGTGATCTCGCCCCACCGCTCCTTGACGTCGGTGTGGAACTGGCCGAGTTCGGCGGCGGTGTAGCCGTCTCCGACGAAGACGACGTCGAGCCGGTCGCCGCTCGGGCCGTTGTCGATGACTTTGCTGACCCGGCCGTCGGTACGCGCCTCGGCGGGGGTCAGCGCACGCGGCGAGGCGGCTTTCTTGCCGCGTACGGGGACCCTGGCGTAGCCGGATCCGGCCTCGGGGTGGTCCTGCCCTCCCCTGTGTGCGGCGTGCTCCGCGCGTTCGGGGCCGGGGATCTCCACGCGGACCCGGTCGGTCTCCGGGCCCGCGGAGGCGGCGGTGGGTGCGGCGGCGAGGGCGCAGGCCGCGGCGACGGCCGCCGCGACCGCCCCCGTGGATCTGCGGATGGATGCGCGCAAGAGGTCCTCCAGGAGGCTCAGTCGAGTGAGATTAAGTTCAGGCATCACTGTGCTTAATCGCGCGCTTAACCTAGAGGGGCTTCCCGTGACGCACAATGCCTGCAGAGCCGTCAGGGGGCACGAAGGAGGACCCGCCATGGACGAACCCGCAGAGATCGGGCGCCGTATTCTGCGGTGGCGCACCCAACGCGGCCTCACCCAGCGGCAGCTGGCGGAGCCGAAGTACACCGCGGCGCACGTCTCCACGCTGGAGTCGGGCAAGGTGCGCCCCTCCGAGGCCGCCCTGCGTTTCTTCGCCGAGCAGCTCGGCACCACCTTCGAGGAACTGGCCACCGGCCGGCCCGCCCACCTCGCCACCGAGCTGCGGCTCGCCCTCGCCGACGCGCAGCGCGCGCTGGCCACCGGGACTCCCGGCGAGGCCGCCGTCCGCTACCGGGAGCTGCTGGCCGAGGCGGAGCGGCTGGCCCTGGCGCCGGAGCAGGCGGCGGCGAGCACGGGGCTCGGCGAATGCGCCCTGGAGAGCGGTGAACTGGCCGAGGCCCGCGCCCGCTTCGAGGCGGCCGAGCGGCTGCTGGCCGCCGAGCCGCCGCCCCGCCGGGCCCGCGCGATCCGCGGCCGGGCCGTGGCCCATCTGCTCGCCGGTGAACTCCGCTACGCCTGCTACGTCCTGGAGACCGCGCTCGACGAGCTCAACACCAGCGGGCTGCACGACCCGGACGCGCTGGTCCTGCTCTACGCCGCGGCCATCGGCCCGTACATGGACATGGGCGCCCATGTGCGGGCCGCCCACGCCGCCGACATCGCCCTGGCGCTCGCGCCGCGGGTGTCCGACCCGGCCCTGGTCGCGGGCATGCACCGCAGTGTCGCCCGCACCCTGCTCGCCGAGGGCCGGATCGCCGAGGCGGACACCTCGATCGCCAAGGCGCAGGAGCTCTACCAGCAGCTGCATCTGCGTACCGAGCTCGCGCACTGCCACTGGATGCGCGGCTATGTGCACGCGCAGCACGGCGCGTTGGAGGACGCCGAGCGTGAACTGCGGATCGCCCAGGGCGCGCTGGCCGCCAAGCGCGCGTCGCTGTTCACCGCCCAGGTGGAGGTCGAGCTGGCCGACGTGCTGCGCCGCCGCGGCCGCCACGAGGAGGCGCAGGCCCTGCTGACCCGTCTTCTGGACCTGTCCGGTGAGCGAGGCGCCGTCCACGCGGCGGGCGCGCACCGCCTCCTCGGCCTGATCGCCGAGGACCGGGGCGACCTCAAGGACGCCGAGCGCTCCTACGACAACGCCCTGGTGCTGCTGGCGCGCAGCGGGGCCGCGGGCGACCTCGCCGACCTGTGCCGCCTGCGGGGTGACCTGCTGCGCCGTACGGGGCGTCCGGAGGCGGCGATGGACGCCTACCGCACCGGCCTCGGCCACCGCGCCGCACCGGGCACGACGACCCTCGGACCGGCGCCGGAGCGGCCCCCGGTCCCGTTCATCTGAGAGCGGTCCACTCCCCCGCGCCCGGAACCGGGTCGTGTACCGTCGGCGCCGCTGCTTTCCACAACCCCTTTCCTAACCTCTTGCCGAGAGCGTGTGCCGGGTCATAGCCTTCGTCGCGTCGGCGGAGATCTCACGTCGGCAGAGCTCCGCCGGAGGCGCGGAGATCCACCGGCGCGGAGGGGAAACCTCGTGAAGCGCACATCCCGCGACATCCGTACCGCCAACCGCTACGGCGTGCTGCGGCAGCTCATCGCCGCGTCGCCCGCGTCCCGGCAGGAGTTGGCGGCGGCCACCGGGCTGAGCCTGGCCACCGTAGCCACCCTGGTCGGCGAACTGACGGACCTCGGGATGGTCACCGAGGTCGGCTACGAGGACTCCGCCGGAGGCCGCCCGCGCGGTCTGGTGTCGGTGCACGCGGCGGGCGGTGCGCTGGTCGGCGTGGACGTGGCGGAGACCTATGTGCAGGCCGAGCTGTTCGACCTGGCGCTGCGGGTGCTGGCGCGCGCGGAGCGGGAGGTGAGTCCGCGGGAGAACCGTCCGGACCAGATCGTCGCGCATATCGTCGCCGCGGTCGAGACCGTCGTCGAGGACGCGCCGGTGGATCCGGGGGCGGTCCTGGGGGTGGGGGTCAGCGTGCCGGGCCAGGTGGACCGCGAGGGCGGCAGCGCCGTCTACGCGCCCAACTGGGACTGGCACGACGTGCCGCTGCGCGGCATGCTCGCCGAGCAGCTGCCCTACCCCCTCCACCTGGACAATCCGCTGCACGCCTGCACGGTCGCCGAGTTGTGGTTCGGGGCCGCCAGGGGCCGCGACGACGCCGTGGTCGTCAATCTCGGTACGGGGGTGGGGGCCGGGCTCGCCTTGGGCGGCGCGCTGCACCGGGGGTCCGCCAACACCGCTGGCGAGTGGGGCCATATGACGCTCGTGCTGGACGGGCGGCTGTGCCGGTGCGGCAACCGCGGCTGTGTGGAGACCTATGTCGGCGCGCCGGGCATCATGCGGCATCTGCGCGAACTGAACCCGCGGAGCCCGCTGTTGCACCCGGACGACCAGACGGCGACCATCGCCGCGCTCGCCGCGGCGGCCGCCGACGGCGACCCGGAGGCGGTGCGGGTGGTGCGCGAGACCGCGCGCTATCTCGGCGCGGCCATCGCCGGTCTGGTCAACCTGGTCAACCCGGAAGTGGTCGTCCTCAGCAGCTGGGTGGCGGTCAGGCTGGGCCGCCCGCTCCTGGACGCGGTACGCCAGGCGGTGGCGCGGCACGCGCTGCCGCGGCCGCTGTCCGCCGCCGAGATCGTGATCTGCCCGATTCCGGGCGACCCGGTGAGCCTCGGCGCGGCGACGTTCGCGCTGGAAGGCGCGCTGGCGTCGGCCGGTCACCGGACCCGCCGCACCACCGGCACGGCAAGCACCCGCGGCACGCCCGCGTAGCCGACCCACGGAAAGCCGTCACGCGAAATCCGTCATACGGAAGGTTCCTGGCATGACTGTCTCGTACGTCGAAGCCGTGTCGCCCGGCCGGGGGACGCTCCCGCCGCGCGCCTGGTACCCGGAGTCCGACGCCGCCTCGCTCTCGCTGAACGGCCGCTGGCGCTTTCGGCTGTCGCCGACGGCCGACGCCGAGGACGCCTCGTTCGCCGCCGTCGGATACGACGCCGGGGACTGGGACGAGGTGACGGTGCCCGGCCACTGGGTGCTCCAGGGCGACGGGGCGTACGGCGCGCCGATCTACACCAACCATCTGTACCCGTTCCCGGTCGACCCGCCGCGGGTGCCGACCGAGAACCCGACCGGCGACCATCTGCGTCTCTTCGACCTGCCGGACGACTGGCCGGGCGACGGGGACGCGACCCTGCGCTTCGACGGCGTGGAGTCCTGCGCGAAGGTCTGGCTCAACGGCGAGGAGCTGGGCGAGTTCCAGGGCTCTCGGCTGCCGCACGAGTTCGCGGTCGGCGCGCTGCTGCGGCCCGGCGGCAATGTGCTGGCCGTACGGGTGCACCAGTGGTCGGCGGGCTCGTATCTGGAGGACCAGGACCAGTGGTGGCTGCCGGGCGTCTTCCGCGAGGTGACCCTGCTGCACCGCCCGCCCGGCGCGGCGGGCGACTTCTTCGTGCACGCCTCGTACGACCATCTCAGCGGCACGGGCACGCTGCGCGTGGACAGCGAGGTTCCCGGCCGGGTGACCGTACCCGAGTTGGGCGTCGAGCTGGACACCGGCGAGCCGGTGACCGTCCCCGTCGAGCCGTGGACCGCCGAGACGCCCCGGCTGTACGAGGGGGAGCTGGCGACCGCGGGCGAGCGGGTGCCGCTGCGCGTCGGATTCCGTACGGTCCGCGTCGAGGACGGCGTGATCAAGGTCAACGGGCGGCGGGTGCTGTTCCGCGGCGTGAACCGGCACGAGTTCCACCCCGAGACCGGGCGGACGCTGGACCTGGACACCATGCGCCGCGATGTGGAGCTGATGAAGCGGCACAACATCAACGCCGTACGGACCAGCCACTATCCGCCGCACCCCGCGTTTCTGTCGCTGTGCGACACGTATGGGCTCTGGGTGATCGACGAGTGCGATCTGGAGACGCACGGCTTCGTGGAGCAGGGCTGGCGGGACAACCCGGTGGACGACGACCGCTGGACCCCGGCCCTGCTCGACCGGGCCGCCCGCATGGTCGAGCGTGACAAGAACCACCCCTCGGTCGTCATCTGGTCGCTGGGCAACGAGGCGGGCACCGGGCGGGGCCTCACCGCCATGGCCGCGTGGATCCGCGAGCGGGACGGCTCACGCCTCATCCACTACGAGGGCGACCTCGACTGCCGCGACACCGACGTGTACTCACGGATGTACCCGCCGCACGCCGAGGTCGACCTGATCGGCCGCCGCCAGGACGGCGGTTCCCGCAAGCGCCGCGAACTCCCCTTCATTCTCTGCGAGTACGGCCACGCGATGGGCAACGGCCCCGGCGGGCTCGCCGAGTACCAGCGGCTGTTCGAGGCGCACGCCCGCAATCAGGGCGGCTTCGTCTGGGAGTGGATCGACCACGGTCTGGCGCACCCCGAGCTGGGGTACGCCTACGGCGGTGACTTCGGCGAGGAGCTGCACGACGGGAACTTCGTCTGCGACGGCCTGCTCTTCCCGGACCGCACGCCGTCCCCCGGCCTGATCGAGTACAAGAAGGTCATCGAGCCGGTACGGATCGAGGGCGACGGGGCGGCCGGGACGGTCCGGATCACCAACGGGTACGACTTCACGGACCTCTCCCATCTCGTCTTCGCGTGGTCGTTCCAGGTCGACGGGGACACCGTCGACGCCGGTCCGCTGGCGGTGCCGCCCCTGGCCCCCGGCGAACGGGCGGAGGTCAAGCTTCCCGCGCCGCCGACACACGGCGGCACGAGCGCCGAGACCCAGTGGACCGTACGGGCGTTGTCCGTGGACGACGTCAACCATGAGGTGGCCTGGGGCCAGTTCGCGGTGACCGGACGCCCGAAGGCGGCGCCCGCCGTGGGCGACCGGCCGCACCGCTCCGAGCGGCTGATCACGCTCGGCCCGGCCTCCTTCGACGCCCGCACCGGCGAGTTGCGCACCGTCGGCCCGGTCGGGCTCACGCACGCCCCGCGCCTGGACGTCTGGCGGGCCCCGACCGACAACGACAACGGGGCCCCCTGGCAGCCGGACGCCCGCCACGGCCTGCTCTGGCGCGAACTGGGCCTGCACCGGATGCGCCACCGCCTGGACGCGGTGGAGGTGTCGGCCGAGGCGCTGACCGTACGGACCCGTGTGGCGCCCGCGGGGCGTGAGGCCGGGCTCGCCGTCCGCTACCGGTGGACGTCGGACGGCGCCCGGCTCCAGCTGACCGTGCGCGTCACCCCCGAGGGCGACTGGCGTCTGCCGCTCCCCCGGCTCGGTGTGCGGCTGGGTCTGGCGGGTTCGGCCGGTGTCGTGAAGTGGTTCGGCGGCGGCCCCGGCGAGGCCTATCCCGACACCGCGTCCGCGTCGATGGTCGGCCTGTGGCACTCGGATGTGGACGCCTTGCAAACCCCGTATGTCCGGCCGCAGGAGAACGGGGCGCGTGCCGCCGTCCGTTGGGCCGAGCTCGGCGGGCTGCGAGTGTCGGGCGAGCCGGAGTTCTGGTTCACGGCCCGCCGGTGGTCCACCGAGCAGCTGGACGCGGCGGAGCATCTGCCGGACCTGGTGCCCGGTGACACCGTGTGGGTCAACCTGGACCACCGGCAGCACGGCATCGGCTCGCAGTCCTGCGGCCCCGGCGTGCTGCCCCAGCACCGACTGCACGCCGATCCGGCGGAGTTCGCTTTCGTCTTCGCCGCGGCGGCACGCGAGTGACCACGCGGGGGTGACCGGCGCGCGCGGCGCGCGGCGCGGGCCGGTCCGCGCCGCGTCTCAGCGCAGCCGGATCACGTTCCAGGACAGCGGCTCCAGGACGGTGCGCAGAGCGCCGTCCCGGAGGGCGGTGCCCGGTACGTCGTGCGGCAGCACCCGCTCCGGCCGCGCGAGGGTGTTGCGAGCCTCGGGGTCCGCGTCGGCCAGGGCGCTGTGCTCGACGACCTCGGTCAGCTCCAGGCCGTGCAGGGCGACTTCGAGCGGGAGCGGCTCGTGCTGGTCGCGGTTGACGGCGAAGACGGTGACGGCGCCGTCCTCGCCGCGTACGGCGGTGGCGTGCAGCAGCGGGACCTCGCCGTACCGGCCGGTGGTGTACGTCGGCGAGTCCACCCGTACGTCGAGCACCCGCCCCCTGCCGTGCCGGGAGGCCTGCGCGAACGGGAAGAACGTGGTCTGTCTCCAGGCCGGGCCGCCCGGCTCCGTCAGGATCGGCGCGATGACGTTGACGAGCTGGGCCAGGCAGGCGACGGCCACCCGGTCCGCGTGCCGCAGCAGGGCGATCAGCAGGGAGCCGAAGACGACGGCGTCGGTGACGGTGTAGTTGTCCTCCAGGAGGCGGGGGGCCTCGGGCCAGTCGAGGGGGTTCTCCTCGGCCTCCCGCAGACTCTGGGACAGGTACCAGACATTCCACTCGTCGAAGGAGAGTCTGATCTTCTTAGTGGATTTGAGCCGGGCCCCCACGTGGTCGCAGGTGGCGACGACGTTCTCGATGAAGGACTCCATGTCGACGGCGGAGGCGAGGAACGAGCCGCGGTCACCGTCGAGTTCCTCGTAGTAGGCGTGCAGGGAGACATAGTCGACGACGTCGTAGGTCGCGGCCAGTACCGTGGCTTCCCAGGCGGCGAAGGTCTCCATGGACTGCCCGGACGAGCCGCAGGCCACCAGTTCGACAGCCGGGTCGGCCTGGCGCATCGCGCGGGCGGTCGCGGCCGCGAGGCGCCCGTACTCCTGGGCGGTCTTGTGGCCGGTCTGCCAGGGGCCGTCCATCTCGTTGCCCAGGCACCAGAGCCTGATGCCGAAGGGGTCCTTGTCGCCGTGCGCGGCGCGCAGGTCGGACAGGGCGGTGCCCGCGGGGTGGTTGGCGTACTCCTGGAGTGCGAGGGCCTCGGCGACGCCTCTGGTGCCGAGGTTGAGGGCCATCATCGGCTCGGCCCGCGGGCCGAGCTTCTTGAGGAAGGCGAGGAACTCGCTGAGGCCGAAGCGGTTGCTCTCGGTGGAGCGCCAGGCCAGGTCCAGGCGGCGGGGGCGTTCGCCGACGGGGCCGACGGAGTCCTCCCACCGGTAGCCGGAGACGAAGTTGCCGCCGGGGTAGCGGACGACGGTGACGCCGAGTTCGCGGATCAGGTCGAGTACGTCGCCGCGCAGTCCCGCCTCGTCGGCCGTCGGGTGGTCCGGTTCGTGGATGCCGGTGTAGACGCAGCGGCCGAGGTGTTCGACGAAGGAGCCGAAGAGGCGGGGATCGACCTCGCCGACGGTGAAGCCGGGGTGCAGGGTGAAGCGGGCGGATCGCGTCATGACTCCCTCGCGAGGGTTCGGTATATCGGATGTTGAGCGAATTTCCGGACAGCCGTCCAGACCGTATGCGGGGCCCGAACGCCGGGTCAACGGGCGGGTGTTCACGGCACTCCGCACCTCGGGGCGGGTGACGTACGGGAAAGGTCTCCCGCCGCGGCAACCTTTCCCGCCGACGGCGGAGACAGGGGTGGCGGAGGCGGCCTCGCGGCCGAGGGTTCCGGGGCCGCCTCCGCTTCACCACCCCCCGAGGAAAGGAACGACCGCTGTGAGCAGCAGCACCGGACGTCATCGCAAGACCCGCCCGCTCGCCGCCGTGGCCGCCGTCGCGGTCGCGGCGGGCGCGGGAGGCGTCTACCTGGGCCTCATGCCGGACGACGCCGAGGCCGCGGCGGGCACCCTCGTGGTGTCGTCCGTCCCGGCCCTGGAGAGCGCCGTCGCGAACGCGTCGGCGGGCACCGTGATCCAGGTGCGCGGCGGCACGTACCGGCCGACGAAGACGCTGAAGTCCAAGGCCAGCGGCACCTCTTCACAGCGGATCACGCTCACCGCGTACGGCAGTGAGAAGGTCCGGATCGACGGCTCGAAGCTGCCGGGCGGCTCCTGGCTGGCCGGGATCTACGGCAGCTACTGGACGATCGAGAACATCACCTTCCAGAACTCGCCCGCGCACGGCCTGGTGATCACCTCGTCCACCGGCGGCGTCTTCAGGAACCTCGTCACGGCCGACAACGGCAACACCGGGTTCACGCTGCGCGGCGACAACACCGTGAACAACCTGGTCCAGAACCTGGACAGTTACGGCAACTACGACGTGGAGAACCACGGGCAGAACGCGGACGGCATCGCGGTCAAGTTCGGCTCCGGCAGCGGCAACACGATCTCCCGCGCGCGTCTGTTCAACAACGCGGACGACGGGCTCGACTTCTGGCAGTTCGCCAGCCCGGTCACCGTCGAGAACAGCTGGGCCTTCGGCAACGGCAAGAACCGCTGGAACGACCCCGCCTTCGAGGGCAACGGCAACGGTTTCAAGCTCGGCGGCGGAGGCGCCACCGCGGCGCACATCGTGAAGTTCAACGCGGCCTGGGACAACACCAAGCACGGCTTCACCGAGAACAGCAACCTCGCCAAGTTCACCCTGTACCGCAACACGGCGTACGCCAACCGGCAGCACGGGTTCTACTTCGCCCAGAGCCCGGCGCGGCTGGCCAGGAACCTCGCCGTGTCCAACAGCAAGGGCCTGGCCAAGCTGGGCTCGCGCACGGTCTCGGCGGCCAACAACTGGGACAGCGGCGTGGCGACCCCGGCCTTCAGGTCCACCGACGCGGGCTCGGTGTACGGGGCCCGCCGGGCGGGCGGCGCGCTTCCGGCGACCGACTTCCTCGTGACGGGCACCGACGCCATCGGCGCCCCGATGAACTGACCCGCCTCGCCTAGGGTGCCGGGGCGAAGTCGCCCCGCCACTCGGCGCGTTCGGCCGAGGTGTCCGCCGCCACGCGGTAGGAGTCGCCGCCCGCGTCGCGCTGGCCCTCGGCGTGGTCGTACTGTCCGGCGAAGACATGCTCGCCGACCGGGACCGTGCGGCCGGGCTTGAGCGTCCACCGGTACACCAGGGCGCCGCCCTGTTCCCGTACCGTCACAGCGAAGTCGTCGGCGGGCAGCGAGCGCCAGTTCCCGGTGTCCGCGACCCGGCCGGTCTGCGCGACGCGCAGTTCGACGGTGAGCGCGGTCAGCGGTTTCTTCGTCTTGACCGTGATGTTGCTCTGTGCCCAGTACGCGGAGCTGCCGGGGTCGATGGAGCCGTCCGCCCACAGCAGTTCCGCGGCGGGCACGGACTTCGAGCCGGACGAAGCCCCTGACGCCGCTCCGGAACCGGGCCCCGAGCCGGACGCGGACTTCGACGGCGCGGGGTCCGGGGAGCGCTCGGCCTCGCCGGGCGGCGGGGACTTCGGCGGGTCCGCAGGCGGCCCAGACGGCCTCACCGGGGTACGGCCGGGGCCGGGGGACGCCGCGGGAGCGCCGGTCCCCGGCTCGGCCGCGGGCTCGGTGGCCTCCCGCGACGCGGGGCCCGGCGTCGTCGCCACGGTCCGCGGGGGCGTCTGGTCGCCGCGTACGGCGGAGGAGACGGCGTACCCGCCGAGCGCGAACACCCCGGCGACGGCGGCCGTCGCGCCCACCACCCGCACCCAGGACGCGGGTGACCGGTGCGGCGGCGGCAGCGCGCGAGGCGACCGGCGCTCGGCCATGCCCCGCTCGATCCGGGCGAGCATCCGCTCCCGATCGGGCTGGTGCGCGTGCGCGGCGCCCTTCAGACGCTCGCGCAGCTCGTCGTCCATCATGTCCTTCCCCCGGCGTCCACGGCGCTGGTGCGGATCCGTTCCGCGGTGGCGCGCGGGCCGAGCAGCCGCTGCAGTTCGGCCATTCCCTTGGACGTCTGGCTCTTCACCGTACCCACCGACACGCCCAGCGCCTGGGCGGTGTCCTTCTCGGACAGGTCGAAGGCGTGCCGCAGCACGACACAGGCCCGCTTGCGGAACGGCAGTCTGCCGAGCGCCGCCCGCACATCGACCACGGCGGGTATGTCGGGGTCGTCGGTCCTCGCGTCGCGCGGGGTCCAGAAGAGGGTGATACGACGCCGCTCACGGACCGCGCCGCGGATGCGGCTGCGCGCCATGTTGGCGACCACGCCCCGCGCGTACGCGACGGGGTGCTCCGCGGCGCGCACCCGGTCCCAGCGGTGCCAGAGCGCGAGCAGGGCGTCCGCGGCCAGGTCGTCCGCGTTGTCGGCGTCTGCGGTGAGCAGGTAGGCGAGGCGGGCGAGCGCCGCGTACTGCTGCTCGAAGAAGGCGTGGAACTCGGCGGCGGCAGCGACGTCCTCGCGGGCCTGCCGGTCACCTGCCCGCGCGGCCTCGGTCCCGCCGCGGATCGCACGCTCGTCCACACTTTCTCCGCACGTCGGGCCGTGGTTCGGCATTCCGCACAACATCTGTGATCCCGAACGTCGACACCGTAGAGTGACCCTGTTCATTGGTCAACTAGACGGCCGCGGACGGTCGGAGTACGACGTCGCCCGCCCCGCGGGCCGCGCGGTCGCCGCGCACCGTGCGCACGGTGAAGTCGCGCGCGGAGCCCTCCGCGCTGACCCGGAGGGCGTCGCCCTCGCGCACCGCGCGGAAGACGGCGGCCGCGGCGCCGTCCGGGCCGGGGACGGTGACCGTGGTGTCGCGGATGTCCGGGGTGACCAGCAGGGTGAGGTCGTCGAGCCAGTCCCCGTCCGGGCGCTGGTCGTCGGCGCCGAGCGGGAGCACCGCCCCAGGGCGTACGTACAGCGGCAGGCTGTCGAAGCCGTGGGTCTCGCGCCGCCAGGCGGGTCCGTTGACCGTCTCCCCCGTCAGCAGGTGGGTCCAGGCGCCTTCGGGCAGGTAGTACTCGACCTCGCCTTCGGCGCTGAACACGGGCGCCGCCAGCAGGTCGGGGCCGAGCATGTACTGGCGGTCCAGGGTGCGGCAGGCCGGGTCGTCCGGGAACTCCAGGAGCATCGGGCGCAGGACGGGCACGCCGGTGCGGTGCGCCTCGGCCGCCGCCCCGTACAGATAGGGCATCAGCCGGTGCTTGAGCAGGGTGAACTTCCGTGCCACGGCGACCGCTTCCACGCCGAACGCCCACGGCACCCGGTAGGAGACGTTGCCGTGCAGACGGCTGTGCGAGGAGAGCAGCCCGAAGGCCAGCCAGCGCTTGAACACCGCGGGGTCCGGGGTGCCCTCGAAGCCGCCGATGTCATGGCTCCAGAACCCGAAGCCGCTCAGCGACAGCGAGAGACCGCCGCGCAGCGACTCGGCCATGGCCTCCAGCGACGCGAAGCAGTCGCCGCCCCAGTGCACCGGGTACCGCTGCCCGCCCGCCGTGGCCGCGCGGGCGAACACCACCGCGTCGCCGCGCCCCCGCTCCTGTTCGAGCAGGTCGAAGACGACCTGGTTGTAGAGCTGCGCGTAGTAGTTGTGCATCCGCTGCGGGTCGGAGCCGTCGTGCCAGACCACATCGGTGGGGACGCGCTCGCCGAAGTCCGTCTTGAAGCAGTCGACGCCCAGGTCGAGCAGGGCACGCAGCTGGTCCGTGTACCACCGGCGGGCGCCGGGGTGGGTGAAGTCCACCAGCGCCATACCCGGCTGCCACAGGTCCCACTGCCAGACGTCGCCGCCCGGCCGGGTGACGAGGAAGCCGGCCGCGGCGGCCTCGGCGAACAGCGGGGACTTCTGGGCGATATAGGGGTTGATCCACATGCTGACGCGCAGTCCGCGCTCCCTGAGCCTGGCCAGCATGCCCTGCGGGTCGGGGAACACCTCCGGGTCCCAGCGGAAGTCCGTCCACTGGTACTCGCGCATCCAGAAGCAGTCGAAGTGGAAGACGCTCAGCGGGATGTCGCGCTCGGCCATGCCGTCCACGAACGAGGTCACGGTGTCCTCGTCGTACGGGGTGCAGAAGGAGGTCGTCAGCCACAGCCCGAACGACCAGGCCGGGGGCAGCGCGGGGCGGCCGGTGAGCCCGGTGTAGCGGCGCAGCACGTCCTTCGGCTCCGGGCCCGCGACGACGTGGAACTCCAGCGACTGGTCCTCGACGCTGAACTGCACCTGGCCGACCGACTCGGACCCGATCTCGTACGAGACCCGCCCCGGATGGTTGACGAAGACGCCGTAGCCGCGCGACGAGAGGTGGAAGGGGACGTTCTTGTACGCCTGTTCGCTGCTGGTGCCGCCGTCGGCCTGCCAGACGTCGACGCTCTGGCCGTTCTTGACGTACGGCGTGAAGCGTTCGCCGAGGCCGTAGATCTGTTCGCCGACGCCGAGCGCCAGCTGCCCGATCATGTGGTGGGCCCCGTCGGGTGTGGTGGCGAAGGCGGTGCCCTTGCGCTCGACGGCGGTCAGGCGGCGTCCGTCGGCGTCGAGGAACTCCAGGCGCCACGGCGCGGCGGAGTCCAGGCGCAGGGTCAGCGGGCCGCTGGTGAGTTCGGTGACCGTGCCCTCGCGGCGCACCTTGGCCGCGCCGCCGACACCGCCGGCGCCGTCGGTGTCGGCGCCGGGCAGGGCGAAGTCGGGGCCGCGGTGCGCGGTGCCCGCGTGGTGGGTGGCGCGTACGCCGATCACGCCGTCGGCCGGGGAGAAGCATTCGACGGTGATCAGCGCGGAGTTGAGGGTGTCGCCCCGGTCCCGTACGCGCCGGACCGACGCGTACGCCGTGAAGTGGCCGTCTCCGGTGCGCAGGTCGCGTACCTCGGTGGCGTACGAGGCCTGGACGCCGTCGCGCATCAGCCAGAAGCCGTCGGTGAACTTCATCGCGTGGCGCTCCTCGGGTGCGGCGGGGACGGGAAGGAGAGGTGTGCCAGGCGTACGGGGCCGCGCAGCCTGACCCGTACGTCGTGCACACCTCGGGCGGTGAACGCGGCGGAGCGGGCGGTGTAGACGTACGGGCCGCCGGTGTACGGGACGGCCAGGGTCGCCGTGGTGTGCGGGCCAGTGCCCCGGCTGGTGGGCGCGGCGCTGTGCGCGGTGGTCACCTCGACGGTTCCCTCGCCCGCGACGGTCGCCTCGACGGCTGTGACGCCGCCTTCGAAGTCACAGGCGGTGAACAGCAGTTCGCCTTCTCTGGGAGCGCCGTCGGCCGTGGTCACCGCGTCGCCCGCCGCCCTGGCGCGGTCGACGATCTCGGTGCCCGACTGCCGGTCGTAGGCCACGGCCGCCAGCCCGGACTCGCGCACCGGCCTGGCGGTGACCGGGTCCGCGTCGATCTCGACGACGGCGGTGCGCCGGATGTCCGCGCTGGAGGCGCCCGCCAGCAGCTCGTACGCGCCGGACGGCACCGTCCAGCGGGCGTGCCGCACATCCCAGTGCCCGAGCTCCGCGAGCGGTATCCGGAACTCCAGGCGTCGCGCGTCGCCGACGCCGAGCGCGACGCGGCGGTGCGCGACGAGCTGCCGGGACGGCCGGGCCACCGGCCCGTGCGGTGCGCGGACGTACAGCTGGGCCACCTCGTCGGCGTCGACCGCACCGGTGTTGACGACGGTGAACGCGACCCGCAGCGCGCCGCCGTCCCGCTCGGCCGTCAGGTCCTCGTAGCGGAAGGAGGCGTAGGACAGGCCGTGCCCGAACGGGTAGAGCGGCGTCTTGGCGGAGTACAGGTACGTCTGGCGGGAGCCGATGACGTCGTAGTCGAACAGGTCGGGCAGGTCCGCGTCGGACGCGTACCAGGTCTGCGGCAGCCGCCCGGCCGGGGAGACGTCACCGGCCAGGACACGGGCCAGCGCGGTGCCCGCGGCCTGTCCGCCGTGCGCGGTCCACAGCAGCGCGGGCAGCGCGGCGTGCGCGTCGGCGACCGCGTACGGGTACGAGGAGACCAGGGCCAGCGCGGTGCGCGGGTTGGCGGCGCGGGCCGCGTTCCACAGCAGCCGCTGGTGCGGCGGCAGCGCCAGCGTCGTACGGTCCTCGGTCTCGCGGCCGTTGATGTGCGGGTCGTTCCCGGCGACCACGAGCACCGCGTCCGCGTCGGCGGCGGCGCGTGCCACGGCGTCCGCGCCGCGCTCGATGACCTCGACCTCGAAGACCTCTCCCTCGTCGGCAACCTTCACGCCGTCGGCGGCGACACCGACATACCGCCCCGTTCCCAGATGCCTGAGGAGGTACGTGTCATCGCCGCCCAGCCGCTCCAGCCGCTCCAGCCGCTCCAGCCGGAAAGTCTCCTGGACCACCCAGCCGCCCGGCTCGTCCGCCGACGCGCGGACGTATCCGTCGTCGGCGACCGAGAGATACCGGCCGTCGCGGGCGCGCAGCGTGCAGACGCCGTCGCCCCAGTCGACCAGGGCCAGTTCGGACCGCTCGGCGGGTTCGGTCCCCACGGTGAGCGGCGGGAGGTCACTGCGGCCCGCGAGCAGGGCCGGGTCGAGCGCGCCAGCGACGCCGGGCGCGGGCCCTCCGGTGCCGGCGTCGGCGTCGGGCGTCTGGAGCCAGCCCGCCGCGGTCTTCAGGCGTACCCGGTCGACGCCTTCGGCGAAGGTGACACGGGCTGGCCCGAAGCGCGCGCGGACGCCGTCCAGCGGCGTCGCCCGGCGGATCGGCGTGCCGCTGTACCAGTCGGTCTTCACCGTGTCGGCGAGTACCCCGACCACCGCGACGCGGGTCCCTTCCGGGAGCGGCAGCAGCCCGTCGTTCTTGAGCAGCACCACGGCCTGTTCGGCGGCCTCCCGTGCGAGGGACCGGTGCGCGGGGGTGTCGAAGCCGCGCCCGTGCGGGTCCGCGTACGGGTCGAGACCGGGGTCGAACTCGCCGAGCCGGAAGCGCACGGACAGGTGACGTCGTACGGCGGCGTCGATGTCCGCCTCGCTGATCAGCCCCCGGTCCAGCGCGCCGCGTATCCGTGCGGTCGTCGCCGACGCGTCGGTGCCGTGGTCGGTGAAGCTGTCCACGCCTGCCAGGAGTGCCGCCGCGGCGGCCTCCTCGTGGGTGGCGAAGTACTTCTGCGAGTCCGCCAGATTGCTGGGCGCCCCGGCGTCGGAGCACACCAGCAGGTCCTCGTCCGTCCACTGGCGCAGATGTTCGCGCAGGTACGGCGACACGTGGTTGGGGCGACCGTTGACCAGGTTGTAGGCGGGCATCACTCCGGCGACCGCACCGGCTTCGACGGCCCCGCGGAAGGCGCGCAGGTCGTACTCGTGCAGCACGCGCGGCGGCACGGAGGCCGAGGAGGTGTCCCGGTCGGTCTCGTTGTTGTGGGCGAGCCAGTGCTTGAGTACGGGGGCGGTACGCCAGTACACCGGGTGGTCGCCGCGCAGTCCGCGGGTGTAGGCGACGGCGAGCGCGGCGGTGAGCCGGGGGTCTTCCGAGTAGCCCTCCTCGCCTCGGCCCCACAGCGGGTGACGCAGCAGGTTCACGGTCGGCGCCCAGACGTTGAGGCCGACGCGCGGGTCGCGGGCGCGCATCGCCCGCGCCTCGGTGGAGACCGCCTCGCCGACCCGGCGCACCAGGTCGTCGTTCCAGCTCGCGCCGAGCCCCACCGCCTGCGGGAAGACGGTCGCCCGGCCCATCCAGGCGACGCCGTGCAGGGCCTCCTGGCCGGTGCGGAAGGGGCCGACGCCGAGCCGTTCGACGGCGGGCGCGAACTGGTGCAGCAGCGCGACGCGTTCGTCGAGCGTCAGCCGGTCCAGCAGGTCGTCGACGCGTCGGCGCAGGGGCAGTCGGGGGTCGCGGAACGGCGGCGGGCTCTCGGTCACGTACAGGACCCCTTGGCAGATAGGCGGAGACAGGCCGGACTCGAAGCGCTTCGATGCTCTGGGTTCGCGCATGCGGATGTCAAGGCGCGCACCCCGGATGGCCTCGCCACGCCCAGGGAGTTGCCGGACTGTCGGTGCCGGTTCGGGTGGCCGGGAATATTGGGCACGGACCTTGTGACGGTCTGGCCCTTCACCTAGCCTCACAGCAACATCGAAGCGCTTCGACGAAAGCCTTCGCCAGTCGACCGGCGGGTGTACCGCCGGGTGTCCGGGCGCGCCACGAAGGGTTGACGCAATGACGCCGAACTCCCCCTCTTTGAGCTCGTCCGCGAGCTCCGCTCCGAGCCGGAGAAGTTTCCTGGCCTCCACGGCGGTGGCCGCGGCAGCGGTGACCGGAGGCATACCGCTGCTCAGCGCGTGCGGCGGCTCCGGCGGGGGCGCTCAGAAGGACGGCACGACCTCGGGCGAGAAGCTCAAAGACCTGCTGCCGACGTATGCGGCGTCCGCGACCGTGACCCCGGACATTCCGAGCAAGAACGGTTCGGCGGCCGGGTTCACCACCGCGCTTCCCGCCGACCAGCTGGCCGTCTCGGTGCCGAAGAAGCTCGGCAGGGGCGGCGAGGTGAGCATCATGGCCCCGCTGTGGGGGACTTCGCCGAAGCAGGGCAACCCGTACTGGACCGCCATGGACGAGGCGATCGGCGTCACGGTCAAGTGGCGCAACCAGGACGGCAACACCTACGGCCAGAAGCTCGGCGCGGTGCTGGCCTCCAGCTCCCTGCCGGACGCGGTGGTGGTGCCCGGCTGGGAGCTGACCGGCAAGATCCCCAGCGCCGTCAGCAACAAGTTCGCCGACCTGGGCCCGTATCTGAGCGGCGACAAGGTCGAGGAGTACCCGAACCTGGCGGCCATCCCGACCGGCGCCTGGCAGCGGGCGGTGTTCGGCGGCAAGCTGCGCGGGCTGCCGATGCCCGCCGCGGACGTCGGCAACATCGCGCCGTTCTACCGCGCCGACCTCTTCGCCGAGAGGGGCTACCAGCCGCCGAAGACCACCCAGGAGTTCTACGACCTCTGCAAGGAGATCAACGCCCCCAAGAGCAAGGTGTGGGCGTGCGGCGACATGACCTGGGCGGCGTACGCGTTCTTCGGCGTGCTGCCCGCGAAGCCGCACTACTGGCGGCTGGAGGGGGACAAGCTGGTCAACCGCTGCGAGACCGACGAGTACCTGGAAGCCCTGGAATGGTCCCGCTCGCTGTACTCGGCCGGTTTCGTCCACCCGGACGCCAAGGCCGAACAGGGCGACATCGGCGCCCTGTTCGCCTCCGGCAAGGCGTGGATGTACAACATGGACCTCTCCGACTGGTACGGCAGGACGTCGGTCCAGCGCCTGGAGAAGCCGGAGTTCCGGATGGCCGCGATGGACTACTTCGCCCATGACGGGGGCGCGCCCGCGCTCTTCAAGGCGGCGCCCTCCAACATCTGGTGCTTCGTCAGCGAAAAGGCCGACGAGAAGACCGTCCGGGAGATCCTCGCCGTCGCCAACTACTGCGCCGCCCCGTACGGGACGAAGGAGCAGCGGCTCAAGGCGTACGGCGTGGCAGGCGAGCATCACACGCTGAAGGACGGGCTGCTCACCAAGACCGAACAGGGCAACGACCAGGTCTTCGCGACCTACGAGTACGTCGCCGCGCCCGCCCCCTTCCTGGCCCACCCCGACCACCCGGACGTCGTGCAGGGCATGGTCGAGTGGCAGCAGCGGCAGGGCGCGCACAGCGAGGCGCCGCTGTTCCACGGCATGCAGATCCAGGAGCCGAGCCGCTACATCAGTCTCGACGCCCAGTTCGAGGACCTGGAGAAGGACATCGTGCGCGGCCGCAAGAAGGTCAGCGACATGCAACAGGCGGTCTCCGACTGGAAGTCGCGCGGCGGCGACGAACTCCGCGACTGGTACAAGAAGCTGCTCGACGAGACCGGCGACGCGGCCTGACGCTATGACGCACAGTCTCACCAAGGCCCGCGCCGACGGCCCCGAAGGACCCCCCGAGCCCCCGCCGCCGCGCGGCCGCCCGAAGCGCGGCGGCGGGATCACGCTCCGGCACCGGCTGCGGCGCGACCGCACCCTGCTGCTGATGACCGCGCCCGCGGTGCTGCTCCTGCTGGTCTTCGCCTACGTACCGCTGCTCGGCAACGTCGTCGCCTTCCAGGACTACGACCCGTACATCGCGGACAACGCCTTCGACGCGATGGCGCGGAGCCCCTGGGTGGGCGGCGAGCAGTTCCGGCGGATGTGGGACGACCGGCTGTTCTGGCAGGCTCTGCGGAACACCCTCGCGATCTTCGCGATCCAGCTGACGCTGTTCTTCCCGCTGCCGATCCTGCTCGCGCTGTTCATCAACAGCTTCGTGCGCCCGCGGGTACGGGCCGTGGCCCAGGCCATCCTGTACCTGCCGCACTTCTTCTCCTGGGTGCTGGTCATCACGGTCTTCCAGCAGATGTTCGGCGGCGCGGGCCTGGTCTCCCAGGTGCTGCGCGACCACGGGCACGACGGCATCGACCTGATGACCAATCCGGCGCTGTTCAAGTTCCTGGTCACCTTCGAGATGATCTGGAAGGACGCGGGCTGGGGCGTGATCGTGTTCCTCGCCGCGCTGGCCTCGGTCAGCCCCGACCTGTACGAGGCGGCCGCGATGGACGGCGCGGGCCGCTGGCGGCGGATGTGGCACATCACGCTGCCCGCGCTGCGCCCGGTGGTCGCGCTGCTGCTGGTCCTCCAGGTGGGCAACGCGCTCACGGTCGGCTTCGAGCAGATCCTGCTGCAGCGCACCGCGGTCGGCCCGACCGCCGCCGAGGTGCTGGACACCTACGTCTGGAACGTCGGCCTGCTGAACGGCGACTTCAGCTATGCGGCGGCCGTGGGCATCGTCAAGGGGGTCGTCGGGCTGCTGCTGGTCCTCGCGGCCAACAAGGCGGCCCATCTGATGGGCGAGCAGGGGGTGTACCAGCGATGAGCCTGCTGTCCTTCGGCATCAGGCCCGGCAGCCGGGACGGCCTGCGGCCCGTGTGGGAGGAGCGGCCGACCAGGGCCGGTCTCGCCGTCAAGGGCGTCACGCTGGTCGCGGTGTGCCTGGCGGTGCTCTTCCCGCTGTGGGTGGTGGTGGTCACCAGCCTGTCGTCGGTGAAGACCATCACCGAGACCGGCGGCCTGGTGGTGATCCCGCGCGGCGTCACGTTCGTCGCGTACCAGGAGCTGCTGGGCGGTGGCCAGGTCACCCGCGCGACGCTGGTGAGCGTCGGGGTGACGGTCGTCGGCACGCTGTTCAGCATGACGGTGTCGATCCTGTGCGCGTACGGTCTTTCCCGCACCGGGTCGGTACTGCACCGGCCGCTGCTGATGCTCCTGCTGGCCACGATGTTCTTCGGAGCCGGTCTGATTCCCACGTACCTGGTGGTGCAGGGGCTCGGCCTGACCGACACCTATCTGGCGCTGATCCTGCCCAGCGCGGTGAACGTGTTCAACATCCTGGTGCTGCGGGCATTCTTCATGGGCACGGCGCAGGAGCTGATCGAGAGCGCCCGGATCGACGGGGCCGGTGACTTCCGCATCCTGTGGCAGATCGTGATGCCGCTGTCCCGTGCCGTCATCGCGGTGATCACGCTGTTCTACGCGGTGGGGTACTGGAGCGCCTGGTTCAACGCCTCCATCTATCTGAGCGATCCGGGCATGCTGCCGCTGCAGAACATCCTCAACCAGCTGGTCATCAAGCAGGAGCGGCCGACCGGCCTGGCCTCGGCCGTCAACACCGGGCAACTGTCGCCGCTCGCCGTTCAGATGGCCGTGATGGTGCTCGCCCTGGTGCCGGTCTCGGTGCTGTCGCCGTTCGTCCAGAAGCACTTCAAGGCAGGCATGCTCACCGGCGCGATCAAGGGGTAGTCCGATGCCCGCACTCGACGACACCACCCGCGGCCGTCTCCTCTTCGGCGGCGACTACAACCCCGAGCAGTGGCCCGAGGAGGTCTGGCCCGACGACGTACGGCTGATGAGGGAGGCCGGGGTCAACTCCGTGACGCTCGGGGTGTTCTCCTGGGCCCGGATCGAACCACGGCCGGGGGCCCGTGAGTTCGGCTGGCTGGACCGGGTGATGGACCTGCTGCACGAGAACGGCGTCGGCGTGGTGCTCGCGACGCCGACCGCATCCCCTCCCCCGTGGCTGGGCAGGCTGCACCCCGAGACGCTGCCGCGCGACGAGGACGGCCGGACCGTGTGGTGGGGCTCGCGCCAGCAGTTCGCCCACTCCAGCCCCGTCTACCGGCGGTACGCGGCCGCGATCACCGAGGATCTCGCGGCCCGCTACGGCAGCCACCCGGCCCTGACCCTGTGGCACATCAACAACGAGTACTGCACCTACGACTGGGGCGACGAGGCGGCCCGCGCCTTCCGCGCCTGGCTGCGGGCGAAGTACGGCACTCTGGCGGCGCTCAACGAGGCCTGGGGCACGGCGTTCTGGAGCCAGCGCTATGACTCCTGGGAGGAGATCATTCCGCCGCGCCGGGCCCAGTACCTGCGCAACCCCACCCAGGCGCTGGACTTCAAACGGTTCACCTCCGACGCGCTTTTGGAGTGCTATCGCGCCGAGCGCGCCATCGTCGCCCGGCACAGTCCGCACCTCCCGGTCACCACCAACTTCATGCCGCTGTGGTCCGGGCAGGACGCCTGGGCGTGGGCGGAGCACGAGGACGTGGTGTCCGTCGACGTCTATCCGGACCCCAGGGACCCGCGGGCCGGTCAGTACAACGCCATGATCGGCGATCTGACGCGCTCTCAGGCACACGGCCCGTGGCTGGTGATGGAGCAGGCGGCGGGCGCGGTGAACTTCCGGGGCGTGAACCATCCCAAGCCGCGCGGGCTGAACCGGCTGCTGTCGCTCCAGTCGGTGGCGCGGGGCGCGGACGGCGTCTGCTTCTTCCAGTGGCGGGCCTCCCGGCAGGGTGCCGAGAAGTTCCACTCCGGCATGGTCGGCCACGCCGGGCCCGACGGCCGGGGCTTCGCCGAGGTCAAGCGGCTGGGCGCGGAACTCTCCCGGCTGGCCCCGGCCGTGGCGGGCGGCCGGGTGACCGCCGACGCGGCGATCCTGCACGACTGGGACTCCTGGTGGGCGGACCAGCAGGAGGGACGGGTCTCCGCGCGGCTCGACCATCCGGAGGTGGTACGGGCCTGGCACCGCGCCCTGTGGGAGGCGAACATCACCACCGACTTCGCCCACCCGGAGCACGATCTGACCCCGTACCGGATGGTCCTGGTCCCCCGGCTGTATCTGCTGAGCGACGCCGCGATCGCGGGCCTGGTCGCCTACGTCGCGGGGGGCGGCACCCTGGTCTGCGGCTTCCACACGGGCGTCGCCGACCGGGACGACCGGGTACGGGCCGGGGGCATGGACGCCCGGCTGCGCGGGCTGTTCGGCATCCGTGTGCTGCACGAGTGGTGGCCGCTGGAGGCCGATGACCGGGTGGACTGCGGGGACTTCCACGGCACGCTCTGGTCGGAGGAGCTGACGGCCGCCGCCGACGCCGATGTGGTCGCCGTGTACCGGGGCGGCGAACTCGACGGGCTGCCCGCGGTGCTGCGCCGGGATCGCGCCTGGTATCTGTCCACGCTGCCCGAACCAGCCGCCCTGCGCGCCCTGTTGGCGGACATCGCCGGGCGGGTCGGGGTACGGCCGCCGCTTCGCGGCCTGCCGCCCGGCGTCGAGGCCGTACGCCGTGGCGGGCTGCTGTTCCTGCTCAACCACGACCGCGCGGAGGCGACCGTTCCGCTGCCGGGGCCGCACCGCGAGCTGCTCACCGGCGCCGCGCTACGGGACCGGCTGACCCTCGGCCGCTACGGGGTCGCCGTACTGGAGCGGGCGGCGTGAGCCGCGGAACGTGGGAACCGGCGCCCGCGGCCCGCTGGGAGGACGCCTTCCTGAGCGGCAACGGCAGCCACGGCGCGATGGTGTTCGGCGACCCCGGCGACGACCGGGTCATCGTCAACCACCACACGCTGGTCCGGCCGAACGGCTCCGCGTACGCGCGGCCGCCCGAGCTGGCCGCCGGGCTGCCCGGCCTCCAGGACCGGCTGCTCGCCGGGGACGCCACCGCCGCCGAGGACTTCACGGACGGCCGCCCGCTGCGCTGGGTGCAGCCGTTCCACCCCGCCTTCCAGACGCGGCTTCGGCGGCGCACGGCGGCCGCCGGCGTACGCGGGTACCGGCGTACGGTGCAGTTCGCCACCGGGGTCGTCAGCGCGGAGTGCGGACGGTGGCGCAGCCGGGTCTTCGTCTCGCGCGCGGACGACGTGATCGTCCAGTACGTCACCGACCCGGACCTCAGCGCCGAGCTCACCCTCGACCACACACTGCCCGGCGCGCCGGATGACCTCTCGGTCGGCCATGGCACGCTGCGCACCGAGCACGGCGCGCTGCTCACCCTGCGGGTCGGCTATCCGGGCGGCGACCGCGGCTACACCGGGCTCACCCTCGCCGTCGTGCACGGCGGTACGACCAGTGTGTTCGGCACGGGCGCGCGGGTGGCGGGGGCCCGTGGGCTCCTGCTGCTGACGCGGGTGCGGCGGCACACCGGGGAGCTCGACACCCGGCCCGACGCGGCGTCCCTGCGCACGCTCGCGGGCGAGGGGAGCGTCGCGGAGGCGTACGAGCGGCTGCTCGCCCGGCACGAGGCCCTGCACCGCCCGGCCTACGAGCGGGTGACGCTCGACCTCGGCGGCACACCCGCGGAACGCGCGCTCAGCGGCGGCGCGTTGCTGTCCAAGCCGGAGAGTCCGGCGCTTCTGGAGCGGCTGTTCGCCGCGGGCCGCTACCACCTGCTGTGCGCCAGCGGGACGCTGCCGCCCCGGCTGACCGGCCTGTGGACCGGCGACTGGGACACCGCCTGGTCCGGGGCGTTCACCACCGACGCCAACCTGGGCCTGCAGACCGCGTCCGCCGCCGTGGGGGCGCTGCCCGAGGTCACCGATGCCCAGGCGGCCCTGGTGCACGGCCAGCTGGCGCACTGGCGGGCCAACGCGCGGTCCGTCTTCGGCGCCCGCGGGGTGGTCGCGCCCGCGCACACCGACGGCGAGAACGGCCACAGCCACCACTTCCAGCGCGCCTATCCGCTGCATCTGTGGACGGCGGGCGCCGACTGGCTGCTCCAGCCGCTCGTGGACCACGACACGGTGCGCGGCGTCCGCGACGCCCGGCTGGCGGACGCGCTCGCCGAAGTCGCCGACTTCTACGAGGACTTCCTCACCCGCACCGGCCCGGACGGGCGGCTGGTCATCGTCCCGTCGTACTCGCCCGAGAACCGCCCGGCGGGCGGGAGCTGGGTCGCCGTCAACGCCACCATGGACATCGCGGCCGCCCGGCACGCCCTGCGCACGGCGGGCGCGTACCATCCGGAGCGGGCCGACCGGCTGCGGGCGCTGGCCGACCGGCTGCCCGCGTACCGGGTCAACGAGGACGGCGCGCTGGCCGAGTGGGCCTGGCCGGGCCTCGGTGACGCGTACGACCACCGCCATCTCAGCCATCTGTACCCGGTGTGGCCGCTCGACGAGATCAACCCCTACGACACGCCGGAGCTGGCGCGGGCCGCGCACCGCGCCCTGCTGCTGCGCGGCCGGGAGAACGACTCCGCGCACGGCCAGCTGCACCAGGCTCTGGTCGCCGCGCGGCTGCGCGACGCCGGGCACACCGGGGCCGCGCTGCGGCGGGTCCTGGCCGGGGACTATTTCCACGCCTCGCTGATGAGCGCGCACTACCCGCGCCGGGACGTCTACAACGCGGACGCCGCGCACGCGCTGCCCGCCCTGGTCATCGAGGCGCTCGTGCAGTCGTCCCCGGACCGGCTGGTCCTGCTCCCGGCGCTGCCCAAGGGCTGCCCGCGCGGGGTGCTGCGCGGCGTCCGCACCCGGTTCGGCGCGACCGTCGACCTCACCTGGTCGGACGGCGGGTGCACGGCCGTGCTCCGGCCCGCCCGCGGCGGCCGTATCACCCTCATCACGCCCACCGGCTCCCGGCGCATCGAATTGTTCAACGAGCAACCTTTGACGGTGCGGTGGCGACCAGGAGACACACCCGTTCCCGAACTGCGAGGTCACGATGACGAGACCCACCCGCAGCACTAGGCCCAGTCCCCGCCGCCTTCGCCGTCCCGGCAGGCTCGCCGGGGGCGCGCTCGCGACCCTGATGACCGCCACCGGCGGCCTGTTCGCGGTCGGCCACTTCGCCGCGGCCGCCGAGGAGGCGGTGCCGCCCTCCGCCGCCGACCGTCCCCTACAGGCTCTGGCGGCCGCCCGCGTCGCCGAGCGGCTCGACCGCGGCCTGGTGGCCGTGCCCGCCGACGGCGGGGTCCTGGTCACCTGGCGCATGCTCGGCGACGACCCCGCGGACGTCTCGTTCCGGCTCTATCGCGGCGGCACCCTGATCGAGGAGACGCGGCGGACCAACTTCCTGGACAGGAACGGCGCCACGGGCGCCTCCTACGAGATCCGGGCGGTGCTGAACGGCGTCGAGCAGCCGGGCGAGCGGGCCGCGGTCTGGAGCGCGGGCCGTCTGGACATCCCGCTGGACAAGCCGCCGGGCGGCACGACCCGCGACGGCGTCGCGTACACCTACTCGGCCAACGACGCGTCCGCCGCCGACCTGGACGGCGACGGGTCGTACGAGCTGGTCCTGAAGTGGGCGCCGTCGAACGCCACGGATGTGGCGAACTCCGGTACCTGCACCGGACCGACCGTCTACGACGCGTACGAGCTGGACGGCACCCGGCTGTGGCGGATCGACCTCGGCACGAACGTCCGCAGCGGCTCGCACTACGACTCGTTCCAGGTGTACGACTACGACGGCGACGGCCGGGCCGAGATGGCGGTACGCACGTCGGACGGCTCCAGGGACTCCGCGGGGACCGTCATCGGAGACGCCAACGCCTCGCATCTGGCCGACAACTGCGCGGTCCTCAGCGGCCCCGAGTTCCTGTCGGTCTTCGACGGGCGGACGGGGCGGGTGCGGGACTCCGTCCCCTTCGAGCCCGCCCGC
Source organism: Streptomyces sp. O3 (assembly GCF_054788135.1). Taxonomy (NCBI): domain Bacteria; kingdom Bacillati; phylum Actinomycetota; class Actinomycetes; order Kitasatosporales; family Streptomycetaceae; genus Streptomyces; species Streptomyces sp. O3. The sequence continues at coordinate 141,280 of NZ_JBTVYK010000002.1, read as the reverse complement.
GGCGACGTCGCCGACTGGGGCGACACCTGGGGCAACCGCGAGGGGCGGCTGCTGTCGGCCACCGCCTACGTCAACGGCTCGACGCCCAGCATGGTGTTCAGCCGCGGCATCTACGAGCGCGTCGCCCTGGCCGCGTACGACTGGAACGGCAGCGCCCTCACCCGCCGTTGGACGTTCGACACCGACAGCTCCACCAACTACGGCAAGGGCTACGACCAGCAGGGCAACCACCAGCTCTCGGTGGCCGACGTCGACGGGGACGGCAGGGACGAGATCCTCTACGGCGCGATGGCCGTCGACGACGACGGCCGGGGGCTGTGGACCACCAGGCTGGGGCACGGCGACGCGATGCACGTCGGCGATCTGGATCCGGCCCGGCCCGGTCTGGAGTCCTTCAACGTGCACGAGCACACGAACGCCGAGTACGGCTACGAGATGCATGACGCGCGGACCGGCGAGGTCCTGTGGGGCCAGCGGACCGGCAGCGACGTCGGGCGCGGCATCTGCGCGGACCTGACCCGGAGTCACGCGGGCGCCGAGTGCTGGTCGAGCGCCGGCGGACTCTACGCGGCCGACGGCACGAAGATCAGCGACAGCGTGCCGACGTTCGCGGGCGGCGACTCGTTCAACTCGGCGATCTGGTGGGACGGCGACGCGCACCGGGAGCTTCTCGACCACCGCTGGTCGGGCTCGGCGGGCGTGGGCTACGCGCAGATCCTCAAGTACAACGGCTCCACGGAGCTCGACCGCATCTGGTACGACCGGGACGCCAAGTCCAACAACTGGACCAAGGGCAACCCGGTGCTCTCCGGCGACCTGCTCGGCGACTGGCGCGAGGAGATGATCTGGCGCAACGCCGACTCCACGGCGCTGCGGCTGTACAGCACCCCGCACCCGACGGAGTTCCGGCTGCCGACCCTGATGCACGACCCGGTCTACCGGCTCGGCGTCGCCTGGCAGAACACCGGCTACAACCAGCCGCCGCACACCAGTTACTACCTCGGCACGAGGTAACGGCGGCGGAGGCAGCGGCAGTCGTACGCGGCCAGCTCGGGCCCGGCGCTCTCAGGCGGGCGCCGGGCCCGAGCTGGCCCGGCGGACCAGTTCCGGCGCGAGCAGGGCCACCTCGTCCGTGCCCTGCCCGTCGAGCTTGGCGATGACCCGCCGTACGGCCTGGCGGCCCATCTCCTGGGCGGGGATGGCCACCGAGGTGAGCCGCACCGACGACTGGAGCGCCACCTGGTCCGGGCAGACGGCGACCACCGACACGTCCTCGGGCACCGCGCGGCCCTGCTGGCGCAGCAGGCCGAGCAGCGGCTCCACGGCCGACTCGTTCTGGACGACGAACCCCGTGGTGCCGGGCCGCTCGTCGAAGATCCGGGCGAGCGTCGCCGCCACCGCCTGATAGCCGCCGTCGCAGGGTCGGTGCAGCATGCTGAGTCCGAGTTCGCGGCTGGCGGCCCGCAGGCCGTCCAGGGTCCGCTCGGCGAAGCCGGTGTGCCGTTCGTAGACCGCGGGGGCCTCGCCGAGCACGGCGATGTCGCGGTGGCCGAGACCGGCCAGGTGCTCCGCGCACAGCGCGCCCGTGGCCACGAAGTCCAGGTCCACACAGGTCAGTCCGGCCGTCTCGGCGGGCAGGCCGATGAGCACGGCGGGCTGGTCGCTCTCGCGCAGCAGCGGCAGCCGCTCGTCCTCCAGCTCCACATCCATCAGGATCATGGCGTCGGCGAGGCCGCTGCGGGTGACCCGGCGGACGGCGGCGGCGCCCTCGTCGCCGGTGAGGAGCAGCACGTCATAGCCGTGCTCGCGGGCCGTGGTGGCGACCGCGACGGCGATCTCCATCATCACCGGCACATACATGTCGGTGCGCAGCGGCATCATCAGGGCGAGTATGGTGGACTTGCTGCTGGCCAGCGCGCGCGCTCCCGCGTTGGGGTGGTATCCGAGCTCCTGGATGCTGCGCTCGACGCGCTCACGGGTGCCGAGCGAGATCGACCGCTTGCCGCTGAGGACATAGCTCACCGTGCTGGCCGAGACTCCGGCGTGCTGGGCGACCTCGGCGAGGGTGACCATTCGGCTCTCCCAAACAGGGCGAGCGGGGTGACGAACCGCTTCGACGCGGCGCCCGTCCGCCCCGCTCTCGTATCAGGCGTCATGCGACGCTCTGACCCTAGACCCGCGCCTCTACGGTGTCCAGAGGCGGAGTCGAAGCGCTTCGACTCCACCTCTGGCGACAGGCCGGTGCGGCACCCTCCCGCTTCCGAAGGGCGCCGCACCGGGGACGGCCAGCGCTACAGCGCCGGGTGGGCGTTCCTCAGCAGCTCCTGGAACTGGGCGGAGAACCAGTGCCCGGAGACCGGGGCGTCCGGCAGCGCGCCGGACATGCTGTTCCCGTTACGCGGGTTGCCCTCGTACGTCGGGTCGCACATCCGGTCGAACCCCTTGCCCTCGTCGTTCGGGATCTCCTTGCTGGAGCCGTCGGACTCGCCCGGAGGCTTCATCCACACATAGGCGTCGATCCCGGACTCGGGTGCCGTCTGGGGGCGTTCGCCGAGGCCCGCGCCCGCCTGGTTGCACCAGTTGCCGACGTGGATGCGGCGGTCGTAGCGGCCGCCGTCGACGTAGGTGTCCACGTCCGTCATCGCGCCGGGGCCGGTCGGCCGGTCCGGGCCTCCCCAGCCGTTGCGGGAGGTGTCGATCAGCATGCCGATGCCGGGGTCGAAGCCCGTGGACACCAGCTGCTGACGGAAGCTCTGGGCGAAGGACAGCTCGTCCGCCGACTGGTTCCAGTCGACCCAGGCCGACTCACGGACGGACTTGCCGCCGACGCTGTCCGTGAGGGAGAAGTTCTCCTCCTTCAGGGCACTGTAGTTGGCGGTGTTGGTGATGAAGCCGTGGACGTCGGCGGGAGTGGCGCCCTCGGCGTTCGCGGCCTCGTAGAAGACAGCGGCGGACGCGGCGAAGTTGTCCTCCCAGCCGATCCAGCCGTGGTGGCCCGCGTCCACGTAGTTGTAGACGTTGTCGATCGCGCCGAGCTGGCCGAGCGCGTAGCCGACGCCCTTGACGTAGTTGCCGTTGGCGAGCATGACGTCGCACTCGGGTGTCGCGGTCGGGCGGGAGCCGGTGTTGGTGACCAGGTTGGGCAGCGAGTCGATCTCGACCGTGGTGACGATCCGCAGGTCCGCGTACTTGTCGTCGGCGAGGATGGCCGCGATCGGGTCGATGTACTCGGTCTTGTAGCGGTCGATCTCCTCCGGGCCCAGTTCGCCGTTGGAGGCCAGCGCCGCGCAGTCACGGCCCGGCAGGTTGTAGACGACGATCTGGACGACCAGCTCGCCGTCGCCCTTCTGCTCCAGGGCGGTGTCCAGATGCGCCCGCAGGCCGCGGGCGTCGGCGGTGCCCTCGATGGCGGCGATGCGGTCCATCCACACGCCGGTCGGCTGGTCGGCGATCGCGGAGCCGCCGGGCTCGGCGGCGGCCTTGGCCGACCAGTCCGGATTGACGTAGACCTCGGCGCCCGCGTACGGGTTGTCCACGCGCTCGCCAGGGGGATCGGTCGGGTCGGGACCGGGTCCTGGACCTGAGTCGCCGCCGCAGACGACACCGTTCAGCGTGAAGGTCTCCGGGACGGCGTTGGCGCCGCTGTAACTGGCGTTGAAGCCGAAGGAGGCCGAGTCTCCGGTGCCGAGTGCGCCGTTGTACGAGACGTTCGACGCGGTGGCGTCGGCGCCGGACTGGGAGAGTCCGGCGTTCCAGCCCTGGCTGATCTGCTGGTTCCCGGCGAAGGACCACTTCAGGTCCCAACCGCTCACCGGGTCGCCGGTGTTGGTGACGGTGACCGCGGCGGTGAAGCCGGAGCCCCAGTCGTTCTGGATCGCGTAGTCGACGCTGCAGCCGGGGGCCGCCGCCTGGACGCCGTCCTCGGCGTCGGCGGCCACGGCGGTGCCGGCCGCGGTGGCGACCAGCGCGCAGGCGGCGAGCAGAGCCGTGCGTGGTCTGCCTGCTCTCCTTCGGGCAGTGCGGGTGGTTCTGGCCGTGCGGCTCATGGTGCTCTCCTATTCTCGGAGGGTTCCGTCGCGGGTCCCGGCAGGAATTCCGCCGGGGGTTCCGTCGGGGGTTCCGTCGGGGGTTTCCGCCAGGGCGCGCAGGTGGTCGCGCAGCCCGACGCCGTAGGGGGTGGGGGTGCCGTCGTAGTCGCTGATCAGCGCGGGGCCCGCGGAGCAGTCCCAGGTGTTCCAGGTCCAGCCCAGATAGGACAGGCCCCGGTCGTCGAACCAGCGCATCACGCGGTCGACGAACGAGTGCGCGCAGGTGTTCTCGCCGATCTCGCCGGCCACCAGCGGCACGTGGGCGGCGACCGGGGCGAGCGTCCGCTCCCAGCAGCTCTCGTCGGCACAGGTGTTGAAGTTGTAGACGTGCCAGGCGGCGGCCAGATTGCCCGCCGGGTCGCTCGGCGCGTACGACGGCCACTGGCTGAGATCGTTGGCGTACGCGAGTCCGCTGACCAGGATCACGTTCTCGGCCCCGGTGTCGCGTACCGCGTCGACGAGGCTCTGCATACCGGCGACCTCGTACCCGATGCCGGGGCAGTCTCCGCCGTCGCGCCAGCAGGTCCAGGCCTGTTCGGGGGTGTTGGTCGCGCGGTCCGGATACGGCTCGTTGAACAGGTCGAAGACGACGGCCGGGTCGTCCTTGAAGGCACTGGCGACCGAGGTCCAGAAGGCCGGGGTGTACCGGGCGTTGGGCATCGGCTTCTGGCAGCTGGCGTAGATGTCCGAGCAGCCGGCGGAGTTGCCGGTGTACTGGCCCCAGGACCAGTGGAGTTCGACGACCGGGGTCATCCCGTGGTCCTCGACCCGGCGCACCAGGTCCTTGACGGCGGTGGTGTAGTTCTCGCCCCCGTAGCGCGGGTCGATGTTGTCCAGGCCCAGCCAGCACTCCTCGTTGAGCGGGATGCGGACGGTGTTGACGTTCCAGTCCGCGATGGCCTGGATCGCGGCGTCGTCGACGGGACCGTCGAAGATGCCATAGCCCTGGACGCAGGCGAACTCGCCGCCCGAGCGGTTCACGCCGAGCAGCCGCCGGGTGACGCCGTCGGCGTCGACGAGCTCGTTGCCCGAGACCTTCAGGGCCGGGGGCCCGTCTGAGGGGTCGGGCGGATCGGTGGGATCGGGGTCGGGCGGATCGGTCGGGTCCGGGTCGGTGGGATCGGGGTCGGGGTTCTGGTCCTCGTTGCAGGCCTCGCCGTTCAGGGTGAAGGAGGCGGGCGCGGGGTTCGCGCCCGACCAGGAGGCGAGAAACCCTGCGGTGGCGCTCTCGCCGGCGCCGAGCGCGCCGTTCCAGGTCTCGTTCGTCGCGGTGACCGTGCCGCCCGACTGGGACCATCGGGCGCCCCAGCCCTGGGTCACCTCCTGGCCGCCCGGAAAGGCGAACCCGAGGGTCCACTCGGTCACCGCGGGACCGTGGTTGGTGAGCGTGACGGAGCCCTGGAAGCCACCGTCCCACTCCCCCACGGTCTCGTACGCGACCGTGCAGACGGGGGCCGACCCTGAGGCCGTGCTGGCGGCCGCGAACAGGGCGCCCGTCAGGGCGAGTGCCGCCGCGACGAGCAGCGAGAGTAAACGGGAAGAACGCGGGGGGTGTCGCATGAGCGACTCCTTGCAGAGCGGGCGCGCCGCGAACGGCACACCGACTGACGGAATCGCTCCCACTGGTGACTGAGGACGTTAAAGCATCAACTGCCGTCAAGCAACAGAGGAATCACTCCTCTTGGCTGTCGAATTTATTCGACTCTTCACATATCTTGACCCGCATTTTCCTCTTCCCCATGCTGGGAGCGCTCCCACTGGTTCAAGGCTTGATATACCCCCCATCCCTCCGAGCCGCGAGGAGACTCAAGCCCATGTCGCCAGGAACGACACGCCGCAGCAGCGGCCGACGGCGTACGCGCAGGTTATGGACGGCCCTGGCCGCCGTTCTCTCGCTCCCGCTGGGCATGGCCGTCGTCGGCGGCACCCCGGCGCAGGCCGCGGCCGTACAGTGCGGGGTCGACTACACGGTCAACGACTGGGGCTCCGGCTTCACCGCCGAGCTCACTCTCACCAACCGGGGCGCCGACCCGATCGACGGCTGGACCCTGGGCTACGCCTACTCGGGCGACCAGCGACTCACCAACGGCTGGAGCGGGACCTGGACGCAGGACGGACAGTCGGTCACCGTCCAGAACGCGCCCTGGAACGCCGAGATCGCGCCGGGCGACGCCGTCTCCGCCGGAGCGCAGTTCACCTACAGCGGCGCCAACGCCGCGCCCACCGAGTTCACCGTCAACGGCACGGTCTGCGGCGGCGCCCACCCGCCCCCGGTCACCGTGCTGACCAGCCCCGACGCGGGCGAGGTCTTCACCGAGGGCGACACCGTGCCGATGGCCGCGACGGCGGCGGCCGCGGACGGCGCGCGCGTCGAGAAGGTCGAGTTCTACGACGACACGACGCTGCTCGGCACCGACACCAGCGCGCCGTACACGCTCGACGTGGACGGCCTGGCGGCCGGAGCGCACTCGCTGTACGCGCGGGCCACCGACAGCGCCGGCGCGTCCGGCGAGTCCGCCCCCGTCGGCATCACGGTGACCGGCGGCCCGGCCCTGGTCGCCTCCCCCGCGCAACTCTCCGTCGTCCAGGGCGAGTCCGCGGCCTTCGGCGTGCGGCTGTCGACCGAGCCGTCCTCGGACGTCACCGTGAGCACGGCGCGTACGGCGGGCAACTCCGGCCTGTCGGTGACCGACGGGGCGAGCCTGACCTTCACCCCGTCGAACTGGGACACCGCCCAGCGCGTGACGGTCACCGCCGACGCGTCGGGCACCGGGGCCGCGACCTTCACCGCGTCCGCGCCCGGCCACACCGAGGCCGAGGTCACCGTCACCCAGCTCGCCGAGTCCAAGGAGTACGACGCCCGGTTCCTCGACCTCTACGGGAAGATCACCGACCCGGCGAACGGCTACTTCTCGCCGGAGGGCATCCCGTACCACTCGGTCGAGACGCTGATCGTCGAGGCTCCCGACCACGGCCACCAGACGACGTCGGAGGCGTACAGCTATCTGATCTGGCTCCAGGCCAGATACGGCAAGATCACCGGCGACTGGAGCAGGTTCAACGGCGCGTGGGACACCATGGAGACGTACATGATCCCCACGGCCGCCGACCAGCCGACGAACTCCTTCTACCACGCGTCCGATCCCGCCACCTACGCACCCGAGCTGGACGAACCGGCGCAGTACCCGGCCCCGCTCGACCCCGGCGTCGCCGCGGGCGCGGACCCGATCGCGGCCGAGCTGAGGAGCGCCTACGGCACGGACGACGTCTACGGCATGCACTGGCTCCAGGACGTGGACAACGTCTACGGCTACGGCAACGCGCCCGGTGAGTGCCAGGCGGGCCCGACGGCCGAGGGACCCTCGTACGTGAACACCTTCCAGCGCGGCTCGCAGGAGTCCGTATGGGAGACCGTCACCCACCCGACCTGCGATAACTTCACCTACGGCGGCGACAACGGCTATCTCGACCTGTTCACCGGGGACGCCGCGTACGCCAAGCAGTGGAAGTTCACCAACGCCCCGGACGCCGACGCCCGCGCCGTGCAGGCCGCCTACTGGGCGGACCTGTGGGCCAAGGAGCAGGGCAAGGGAGGCGAGGTCGCGGCGACCGTCGGCAAGGCCGCGAAGATGGGCGACTATCTGCGCTACGCCATGTTCGACAAGTACTTCAAGAAGATCGGCGACTGTGTGGGCCCGTCCGCCTGCCCCGCGGGCAGCGGCAAGGACAGCGCGCACTATCTGCTGTCCTGGTACTACGCCTGGGGCGGCGCCCTGGACAGCTCGGCGGGCTGGGCCTGGCGGATCGGCTCCAGCCACGCCCACGGCGGCTACCAGAACCCGATGGCCGCCTACGCCCTGAGCTCGTACGACGCCCTCAAGCCCGGATCGGCGACGGGGCGGGACGACTGGGCCAGGAGCCTGGACCGGCAGCTTGAGTTCTACACCTGGCTGCAGTCCGACGAGGGCGCCATCGCGGGCGGCGCGACCAACAGCTGGCAGGGCCGCTACGCCCAGCCGCCCGCCGGTACCCCGACCTTCTACGGCATGTACTACGACGAGAAGCCCGTGTACCACGACCCGCCGTCCAACCAGTGGTTCGGCTTCCAGGCGTGGTCCATGGAGCGGGTCGCCGAGTACTACCACGAGACGGGGGACGCGGACGCCAAGCGGGTGCTCGACAAGTGGGCCGACTGGGCGCTGTCCGAGACCACCGTCAACCCGGACGGCACCTACCGCATCCCCGCGACCCTCCAGTGGTCGGGCGCCCCCGACACCTGGAACCCGTCACGTCCCGGCGACAACGCGGGACTCCACGTGGCCGTCACCGACTACACCGACGACGTGGGCGTGGCCGGTGCGTACGCCAGGACGTTGACGTACTACGCCGCGAAGTCCGGTGACGCGGAGGCGAAGTCGACGGCCAAGGCGCTGCTCGACGGCATGTGGGAGCACCATCAGGACGCGCTGGGCATCGCGGTCCCGGAGACCCGCGCCGACTATGAGCGCTTCGACGACGCGGTGTACGTGCCGAGCGGCTGGAGCGGCGTGATGCCGAACGGCGACGCGATCGACGAGGGCTCGACGTTCTCCTCGATCCGCTCGTTCTACGAGGACGACCCGGCCTGGCCGAAGGTCGAGGCCTATCTCGACGGCGGCGCGGCGCCCGTCTTCACGTACCACCGGTTCTGGGCGCAGGCCGATATCGCCCTCGCCCTGGGGGCGTACGGCGAGCTCCTCGAATAGCCGGTCCCGTACGGCGGCCCCGTGGCGGCCGGGCCGGGCGGGCCTCTCCCCAGGCCCGCCCGGCCCTCGCCCGTACCGATCCGATCCGCACCCCTTCTCCTCTGAACTCCCTCTCCTCTGAACCGCTTCCCTGGAGCACTTCTCATGCGTCCTGCTGTCCCCCGCGCGCCCAGAGCGCGCGCCCTGCCCGCGCTGGTCGGCCTGCTCGCCGGGCTGCTGCTCGGCGGCCCGCCGGCGGCCGCCGACCCCGACGCCCGTACCGCACCGGCACCGGCACCGGCACCGTCGTATGCCATGGAGGCGTACGACTGGAAGAACGTCCGCGTCGACGGCGGCGGCTTCGTCCCCGGCATCGTCTTCAACCGCGGCGAACGGAATCTCGCCTACGCCCGCACCGACATCGGCGGCGCCTACCGCTGGCAGCAGTCCAGCAAGACCTGGAAGCCGCTGCTCGACTCGGTCGGCTGGGACGACTGGGGGCACACCGGCGTGGCGAGCCTGGCCGCCGACTCCGTCGACCCGGACCGGGTGTACGCGGCCGTCGGCACGTACACCAACGACTGGGATCCGGGCAACGGCGCGATCCTGCGCTCGGCGGACCGGGGCGAGACCTGGCGGAAGACCGACCTGCCCTTCAAGCTCGGCGGCAACATGCCGGGGCGCGGCATGGGCGAGCGGCTCGCCGTCGACCCGCACGACAACCGCGTGCTGTATCTGGGCGCGCCCAGCGGCCACGGACTGTGGCGCTCCACGGACGCGGGCATCACCTGGTCGGAGGTGACCGCGTTCCCCAACCCCGGTGACTACGTCCCGGATCCGGACGACTCGAGCGGCTATCTCTCCGACCGGCTGGGGGTCGTCTGGGTCGCCTTCGACGAGTCCACCGGCTCACGCGGCCGGGCGGCCCAGACGATCTACGCCGGGGTCGCCGACAAGGAGAACGCGCTGTACCGGTCGACGGACGGCGGCGCCAGCTGGTCCAGGATCGCCCGCCAGCCCACCGGCTACCTCCCGCACAAGGGCGTACTCGACGCCGAGAACGGCTATCTGTACGTCGCCTACAGCGACACAGGCGGCCCCTACGACGGCGGCAAAGGTCAGGTGTGGCGGTACTCGACCAAGAACGGGCAGTGGACGGACATCAGCCCGGTCGCCGAGTCCGACACGTACTTCGGCTACAGCGGACTCAGCGTCGACCGGCGGAATCCGGGCACGGTCATGGTGACCGGCTACAGCTCGTGGTGGCCCGACACGCAGATCTTCCGTTCCACGGACAGCGGGCGGAACTGGACGTCCGCCTGGGAGTTCGCCGCGAACGGGAACCGCGCCAACCGCTACACCCTGGACGTCTCGTCCGTGCCGTGGCTGTCCTGGGGAGCGAACCCGCAGCCGCCGGAGCAGTCGCCCAAGCTGGGCTGGATGACCGAGGCGCTGGAGATCGACCCGTTCGACTCGGACCGCATGATGTACGGCACGGGCGTCACGATCTACGGCACGGAGAACCTCACCGACTGGGACGACAGCGGGGGGAAGTTCACCGTCAGGCCGATGGTCGAGGGCCTGGAGGAGACCGCCGTGCACGATCTCGCCGCTCCCCCGTCCGGCGCGCCGCTGCTGAGCGCGCTCGGTGACATCGGCGGCTTCCGGCACACGGACCTCACCGAGGTGCCCGCGCTGATGCACACCACGCCGAACTTCGACACCACCACCAGCCTGGACTTCGCCGAGCGCCGCCCGGACCTGGTGGTCCGCGTCGGCGACGGCGGCTCCGCGCCCCGTGTCGCGTTCTCCACGAACAACGGCGCCAGCTGGTGGGGCGGCCAGGAGCCGCCCGGAGTGACCGGCGGCGGCACGGTCGCCATGGCGGCGGACGGCAGCCGTACCGTCTGGAGCCCGCGGGGCGCGGGGGTGCACGTCTCGTCCTGGTTCGGCTCGTGGACCGCGTCGACCGGCATCCCGGACGGCGCGACCGTCGAGGCCGACCGGGCCGACCCGCGCAGGTTCTACGGCTTCAAGTCCGGGACGTTCTACGTCAGCACGGACGGCGGCGCGAGCTTCACGGCCCGGGCCTCCGGTCTGCCCGCCGAGGGCCCCGTCCGGTTCCAGGCGGTACCCGGCGAGCGGGGCGAGATCTGGCTCGCGGGCGGCGAGCCGGACGGCGCGTACGGCCTGTGGCACTCGACGGACGGCGGCGCCAGCTTCGCCAGGGTGCCGGGGGTCGAGGAGGCCGACGTCATCGGCTTCGGCAAGGCCGCGCCCGGCGCGTCGTACCAGACGCTCTACGCCAGCGCGAAGATCGGCGGCACGCGGGGGATCTTCCGCTCCACGGACGCGGGCGCGAGCTGGACGCGGATCAACGACGACGCGCACCAGTGGGGCTGGACGGGCGCGGCGATCACCGGTGACCCGCGGGTGTACGGCAGGGTGTACGTCTCCACCAACGGCCGCGGCATCGTCTACGGCGACGTGGCGGCACGCTAGAGAAAGACGCCCTCCTGGGGCGTGTTCCGGTTCGCCGGACGGACCCTGGCCGCGCCGGAGGCCGGGGTCCGCGTCGGTCGGCTGGTCGGCCGACGCGCCGCCCTGAGCTGCGCTCGGTAGAGTCGTATGTGATCATGCCGCGTACGCAGGAGGCCGAGGGAGCATGGCGGTCGACGAGCTGGACACCCGGATTCTGCGGTTGCTGCTGGAGCAGCCGCGCACCAGCGTGCGCGAGTACGCGCGCGTCCTGGGGATCGCGCGCGGCACCCTCCAGGCGCGGCTCGACCGGCTGGAGCGGGATGGGGTGATCACCGGCACGGCCGTGTCCCTGTCACCCGCCGCGCTCGGCCACCCGGTTCTGGGGTTCGTCCATGTCGAGGTCACCCAGGGGCATCTCGACGAGGTGGGGGACGCGCTCGCCGGGGTGCCCGAGATCATCGAGGCCTTCTCGATCACCGGTGGCGGCGACCTGCTGACACGGGTGGCGGCGCGGGACAACGCCCATCTCGAGGATGTGATCCAGCAGCTGATCAATCTGCCCGGTGTGGTGCGCACCCGCACCGAGGTGGTCCTGCGCGAACGGGTGCCGCACCGGCTGCTGCCCTTGGTGGAGGCGGTCGGCCGGACGGCCGCCGGTGAGCGAAGGCGGTGAGGCTCGGTCGGACCGTGCGGGCCGTCGCTTGTAGAAACCTCCGAAAGACCAGTGACGACCTGCGGGGTTCTTCAGGGGTTCACCCCCTGGCTGATTCCGTGCCACGGGCTGTGTACTCCTCAACAGAAAAGGCAGCGACAGCACGATCAGTCCGGCTACATCCAGGGCGTCCCCACCCGCCCGCCTAAGGAGCGACCATGACCACGCACACCCAGGAACCGAGCGTCCAGGACCTGGAGCGCACCTGGACCGACCGGGTGATCAGGCTGGCCACCGAGAGCGTGGCGAACGGCGGCGGTCCGTTCGGCGCGCTGATCGCCAAGGACGGCGAGGTCGTCGCCCTCGGCAACAACCAGGTGACCGCGACCCTGGACCCGACGGCGCACGCCGAGGTGAGCGCGATGCGTGCCGCCTGCAAGGAGCTGGGCACCTTCTCGCTCGCGGGCTGCGTCCTGGTCACGTCCTGCGAGCCGTGCCCGATGTGCCTGTCCTCCGCGCTGTGGGCGCGCGTCGACCGGATCGTCTACTGCGCCGACCGGGACGACGCCGCGGTGGCCGGTTTCGACGACCGCAAGTTCTACGACCTGTTCGAGAAGCGGCCCCAGTCGGCGTGGCCCGCGACGATCGAGCAGCTGGTCCTGCCGAACCGTACGGCCCCGTTCGACGCCTGGCTGGCCAAGTCCGACCGCGTCGACTACTGAGCGTCCGGCGCACCGCGCACGACCGCCGCCCCCTCTGCCGGAAGGAATCCGGCGGAGGGGGCGGCGGTCGTATGGGGCGCGCGTCCCGGCTGGCGCGTCAGCCAGCCGGGCGGCCGCGTCAGCGAGCCAGGCGGCCGCGTCAGCCGAGCGTCGCGAGCGCCTGGTTGAGCGTCGCCGAAGGCCGCATCACGGTCTCGGCCTTGGCCGCGTCGGGCTGGTAGTAGCCGCCGATGTCGGCCGGCGAGCCCTGTACGGCGAGCAGCTCGCCGACGATGGTCTGCTCCTGCTCGGCCAGCGTCTTGGCGAGCGGGGCGAAGGCCTCGGCGAGCTGTGCGTCGTCGGTCTGCTTGGCCAGCTCCTGGGCCCAGTAGAGGGCCAGGTAGAAGTGGCTGCCGCGGTTGTCGATGCCGCCGACGCGACGGGTGGGCGACTTGTTCTCGTTGAGGAAGGTCGCGGTGCCCCGGTCGAGGGTGTCGGCGAGCACCTGGGCGCGCGCGTTGCCCGTGCTCTGCGCCAGGTGCTCGAAGCTGGCCGCGAGCGCGAAGAACTCGCCCAGGCTGTCCCAGCGCAGGTAGTTCTCCTTGACCAGCTGCTGGACGTGCTTCGGCGCGGAGCCGCCGGCGCCCGTCTCGAAGAGGCCGCCGCCGTTCATCAGCGGCACGATCGAGAGCATCTTGGCGCTGGTGCCCAGCTCCAGGATCGGGAACAGGTCGGTCAGGTAGTCGCGCAGGACGTTGCCGGTGACCGAGATGGTGTCCTCGCCGCGGCGGATGCGCTCCAGGGAGAACTTGGTCGCCTCGACCGGCGACATGATCTCGATCCGCAGACCCTCGGTGTCGTGCTCGGCGAGGTACGTCTTGACCTTGGCGATGAGCTGCGCGTCGTGCGCGCGGGTCTCGTCGAGCCAGAACACGGCCGGGGCGCCGGTGGCGCGGGCGCGGGTGACGGCGAGCTTGACCCAGTCGCGAATGGGCGCGTCCTTGGCCTGGCACATGCGGAAGATGTCGCCGACGGCCACGTCCTGCTCCAGGACGACGTTGCCCGCGCCGTCCACGGCGCGGACGGTGCCCGCGGCGGGGATCTCGAAGGTCTTGTCGTGGCTGCCGTACTCCTCGGCCTTCTGCGCCATCAGGCCGACGTTCGGGACGGAGCCCATGGTCGCCGGGTCGAAGGCGCCGTTGGCGCGGCAGTCCTCGATGACGGCCTGGTAGACACCGGCGTAGCTGCTGTCCGGGAGGACCGCGAGGGTGTCGGCCTCTTCGCCGTTCACGCCCCACATGTGTCCCGAGGTGCGGATCATGGCGGGCATGGAGGCGTCCACGATGACGTCGCTCGGCACATGCAGGTTGGTGATGCCGCGGTCGGAGTCGACCATCGCCAGCTCCGGGCCCTCGGCGATCTCGGCCTCGAAGGACTGCTTGATCGCGGCGCCGTCGGGCAGCGCCTCGACACCGGCGAGGAGGGCGCCGAGGCCGTCGTTGGGGCTCAGCCCCGCGGCCGCGAGGGTCTCGCCGTACTGGGCGAACGTCTTCGGGAAGAAGGCGCGCACCACGTGGCCGAAGATGATCGGGTCGGAGACCTTCATCATGGTGGCCTTGAGGTGCACCGAGAACAGCACGCCGTCGGCCTTGGCGCGGGCGATCTGCGCGGTGAGGAACTCGCGCAGCGCCGCGGCCCGGAGCACCGCCGCGTCCACGACCTCACCGGCGATGACGGGAACCGACTCGCGCAGCACGGTGGTGGTGCCGTCGGCGGCGGCGAGCTCGATGCGCAGCGCGCCGTCCTCGGGGATGGTCACGGACTTCTCGGTGGAGCGGAAGTCGTCGACGCCCATGGTCGCGACGTTCGTCTTGGACTCGGCCGTCCAGGCGCCCATGCTGTGCGGGTGCGCCTTGGCGTAGTTCTTGACCGACGCGGGGGCGCGGCGGTCGGAGTTGCCCTCGCGCAGGACCGGGTTCACGGCGCTGCCCTTGACCTTGTCGTAGCGCGCGCGGACGTCCTTGTCCTCGTCGGTCTTCGGGTCGTCCGGGTAGTCCGGCAGGGCGTATCCCTGCTCCTGAAGCTCGGCGATGGCCGCCTTCAGCTGCGGGATCGACGCCGAGATGTTGGGCAGCTTGATGATGTTCGCGCCGGGGGTCTTGGCCAGCTCGCCGAGCTCGGCGAGCGCGTCGTCGATGCGCTGGTCCTCGGTCAGGCGCTCGGGGAAGCTGGCGATGATCCGGCCCGCGAGGGAGATGTCACGGGTCTCCACGCCGACCCCGGCCGTCGAGGCGTAGGCCTGGACGACGGGCAAGAACGAATACGTCGCCAGGGCCGGGGCCTCGTCAGTGTGCGTATAGATGATGGTCGAGTCAGTCACCGTGTGCTCCGCTCCACGTCTCCACGTCTCTGCAACATTGCTCGACATCAAGATATCTCGTGATCGACGCGGGATCACGCGAGGGGCTTGTTGAAGAGATGAATCACTGCTTCACTTCTTGTATGCCCTATCGACGCACCCCGGCGGTGCAGGCCCGGCTCGACGCCCAGCGCGTACTCGTCCTGGACGCGGCCGTCGAGCTGCTCGCCGAGCGGGGGTACGCGGGCTGCACGATGTCGGCCGTGGCCGAGCGCGCGGGCCTGGCGACCGGCAGCCTGTACCGGCACTTCCCCGGCAAGTCCGCGCTCGCGGTCGAGTTGTTCCAGACCGTGGTGTCCCGCGAGGTGGCAGCGGTGTCCGAGGCCGCGCACGGCCGCGACGACCTGGTCCACGCGATCGTCGCGGCCGTCGAGACCTTCGCCGGCCGGGCGCTCAAAGCGCCGCGCCTGGCGTACGCGCTGCTCGCCGAGCCCGCGGACGCCGCCGTGGACGCGGAGCGCCTGGTGTTCCGGCGCGCCTTCCGCGATGTGTTCGCCGAGCGCGTCGCCGCGGGCGTGGCGCGCGGGGTGCTGCCCCCGCAGGACGCTTCGCTGACCGCCGCCGCGCTGGTCGGCGCGGTCGCGGAGGCGCTGATCGGGCCGCTGTCCGACCCCGCCGCCGGGCCGGACACCGTATCCGCCCTGGTCACCTTCACCATCCGAGCCCTGGGAGTCACCGATGCCAGCGACGCATGAAGTCACCAACCAGGTACCCCCGCTTGCCGGGTACGACGTCGCCAACGACCCGGCCCTCCTGGACGGCCTGCG
Organism: Streptomyces sp. O3; assembly: GCF_054788135.1. Lineage (NCBI taxonomy): Bacteria > Bacillati > Actinomycetota > Actinomycetes > Kitasatosporales > Streptomycetaceae > Streptomyces > Streptomyces sp. O3. The sequence goes on along the minus strand of NZ_JBTVYK010000002.1, from coordinate 125,448 downwards.
CCGTGAGGGCGCCGCCTGGGCCGAGGCCGAGCTGCACGAGCTGGGCCTGCGGGCGGGCGGCGAACAGGCCCAGGAGTGGGCCAGGGCGGTGGAGAAGAACCCTCCGGTACTGCACACCCATGACCGCTACGGCCACCGGATCGACGAGGTCGAGTTCCACCCGTACTGGCACGACCTGATGACCGTCGCCGTGGAGCACGGCCTGCACGGCGCGCCCTGGCGGCAGGACCGTGAGGGCGCGCATGTGGCCAGGGCCGCGAAGGTGTACGTGTGGGGCCAGACCGACCCCGGACACCTGTGCCCGATCTCGATGACCTACGCGGCCGTGCCCGCGCTGCGCGCCGAGCCCGAGCTGGCCGGGATCTACGAACCGCTGCTGACCTCGCACACGTACGACTACGGCCTGCGGGTGCCCACCGCCAAGCGCGGACTCATCGCGGGCATGTCGATGACCGAGAAGCAGGGCGGCTCGGACGTACGCGCCAACACCACGCGCGCCGTGCCCGCCGGCGACGGGATGTACGCGCTGACCGGCCACAAGTGGTTCACCTCCGCGCCGATGTCGGATGTGTTCCTCACCCTCGCGCAGGCGCCCGGCGGCCTGTCCTGCTTCCTGGTGCCGCGCGTACTGCCGGACGGCGCCCGCAACGCGATCCGGCTACAGCGCCTCAAGGACAAGCTCGGCAACCGCTCCAACGCCTCGTCCGAGATCGAGTACGAGGGGGCTCTCGGCCAGCTGGTCGGCGAGGAGGGCCGGGGCGTGGCCACCATCATCCAGATGGTGAACATGACGCGCCTGGACTGCGCGGTGAGCTCCGCGGCCGGGATGCGGCAGGGCGTCGTGCAGGCGGTGCACCACGCCACATACCGCAGCGCCTTCGGCGACCGGCTGGTCGACCAGCCGCTGATGACGAACGTCCTGGCCGACCTGGCCGTCGAGGCCGAGGCGGCGGCGGTGGTCGGCATGCGGCTGGCCGGGGCCGTCGACCGGGCGACGGCGGGCGACGAGGCGGAGGAGCTGCTGCGCCGGATCGGGCTCGCGGTCAGCAAGTACTGGGTGTGCAAGCGGGCGCCCGCGCACGCGGCGGAGGCGCTGGAGTGCCTCGGCGGCAACGGCTATGTCGAGGACTCGGGGCTGCCCCGGCTGTACCGCGAGTCGCCGCTGCCCTCCATCTGGGAGGGATCGGGCAATGTCGCCGCGCTGGACGTGCTGCGGGCGATGGGCAAGCAGCCGCGGACCGTGGACGCGTTCTTCACCGAGGTCGAGCGGGCCGCGGGCGCCGACCGCCGCCTGGACGCGGCCGTCGCGCGGCTGCGCAAGGAGCTCACGGACCTGGACCAGGCGCAGTACCGGGCGCGCCGGACCGTGGAGTCGATGGCGCTGCTGCTCCAGGGCTCGCTGCTGGTGCGGTACGGCCACCCGGCGGTCGCGGACGCGTTCTGCGCGTCCCGCCTCGACGGCGACTGGGGCGTCGCGTTCGGCACCCTGCCCACCGGCGTGGACACGTCGACCCTCATCGAACGGGCCCGCCCGGCCGGGAACCCCCGGTGAGCCCGCACCGGGACGACGCCTCTCCGCACACGAAGGGCGGCGGCAGCGGCGGCCCCGCGCCGGGCGGCGGCCGGAGTGAGAGGCGCGGGCCGGTGCGCGAGTGCGGCGCACGAGGGTGCGGGCGGTGAGCGAGGTGGGTGGTGGTGCGGGCCCCGGTTCGGGTTCCGGCACGGGTACCGGGGCGGTGGCGGTGCGGCGGGACGGGCCGGTGACCACGGTGACGCTGCACCGGCCCGAGGTGCGCAACGCCGTGGACCGCGCCACCGCCGCCGCGCTGGCCGACGCGTTCCGGGCCTTCGACGCCGACCCGGACGCCTCAGTCGCCGTGCTGTACGGCGACGGCGGCGCCTTCTGCTCCGGCGCGGACCTGAAGGCCGTCAGCGCGGGCGCGGGCAACCGCGTCGCGCCGGACGGCGACGGCCCGATGGGCGTGTCCCGGATGCGCCTGTCCAAGCCGGTGATCGCCGCGATCTCGGGGCACGCCGTGGCGGGCGGCCTGGAGCTGGCGCTCTGGGCGGATCTGCGGGTGGCCGACGAGAGCGCGGTGTTCGGCGTGTTCTGCCGCCGCTGGGGGGTGCCGCTGATCGACGGCGGCACCGTACGGCTGCCCCGGCTGATCGGCGCCAGCGTCGCGATGGACCTGATCCTGACCGGGCGGCCGGTCGACGCGGCCGAGGCGCTGCGGATCGGACTGGCCAACCGGGTCGTACCGACCGGGCAGGCGCTGTCCGCCGCGCAGGAGCTCGCGGCGCGGCTCGCGGCGTTCCCGCAGACCTGTCTGCGACACGACCGGCTGTCGGTGCTCGAACAGGAGGGCCTGAGCGAACCGGACGCGCTCGCCGGGGAGTTCGCCCACGGCATGGCGTCGCTCGCGGCCGACACGGCGGCGGGGGCGGCGCGGTTCGCCGCGGGCACCGGGCGGCACGGCGCGTTCGACACGCCCCCGTGAGCGACCGCCCCGGTTAACCGTATCCGGTAGCGGCCCGCCCCTTTCGATACACACGTGCATCGGATACGTTCACGTATCGAAGCGTGTGCCGACGCGCGCCGAAAGGGGTGGTGAGCCATGGCGGCGCCCACGGCCCGCCGCGCCAGGACCCGGCAGCGGCTGCTCGCCGCGGCGCTCGACGTGTTCGCGGAAGAAGGCTTCGGACGCTCCACGGTCGAGAAGATCTGCGAGCGCGCCGGATACACCCGCGGCGCGTTCTACTCGAACTTCTCCTCGCTGGACGAGCTGTTCCTCGCCATGTGGGAACAGCGGTCGACCCAGCTGATCGCCGCCCTGCGCGCCGCCCTGGCCGATGTGCCCGACGCGACGCCGGACGAGGCGCTGCGGGCCGCGCTGCGCGCGATCCCCGTCGACGACGCCTGGTACCGGGTGACCGCCGAGTTCACCGCGCACGCGCTGCGCACCCCCGGCCTGCGGCGGGTGATGGCCGCACGGGAGCAAGCCATCCAGGACACCATCCTGCCGGTCGTGGCGGCCGCGCTCGGCCGGGCCGGACGCCGCGTCACCGACCCGACGGCGCTCGGGCAGGCCCTGGTCGCCGTGCACGACGGCACCTCCGTACAGGTCCTGCTCGAACCGGACAGCGACGCGGCGCGCCACCGGCGCGAGGAGCTGTTCCAGCACGTCCTGCAGTCCTACAGCACACCGATCACCGAGGAGCCGCAATGAGCGAGGACGCCGACGTCATCGTGGTGGGCGCGGGACTTGCCGGTCTCGTCGCCACCTATGAGCTGACCCGCGCCGGACGCCGGGTCCTGGTCGTGGACCAGGAGAACGAGGCCAACGTCGGCGGCCAGGCCTTCTGGTCGCTCGGCGGGCTGTTCTTCGTCAACAGCCCCGAGCAGCGCCGCGCGGGCGTCAAGGACTCCTACGAGCTCGCCCTCGCCGACTGGCTCGGCTCGGCGGGCTTCGACCGGGACCGCGAGGACCACTGGCCGCGCAAGTGGGCGCAGGCGTACGTGGACTTCGCCGCCGGTGAGAAGCGGGCCTATCTGCGCGGGCTCGGGCTGCGCCTGACGCCGATGGTCGGCTGGGCCGAGCGCGGCGGCGGCAGCGCGAGCGGACACGGCAACTCGGTGCCGCGCTTCCATCTCACCTGGGGCACGGGGCCCGAGGTCGTACGGGTCTTCCTGGAGCCGGTCATGGCCGCCGCCGAGCGCGGCCTGGTCACGTTCCGGCATCGCTGCCAGGTCGACGAGCTGATCGTCGAGGGCGGTGCGGCGGTGGGCGTGCGCGGCACCGTGCTCGCCCCGTCCGCGCGGCCGCGCGGCGTCGCCTCCTCGCGCGAGGCGGCCGGGGAGTTCGAGCTGCGCGCCCAGGCCGTGGTCGTGACCTCGGGCGGCATCGGCGGCAACCAGCAGCTGGTGCGCGAGAACTGGCCGGTCGACCGGATCGGCCCGGCGCCCCAGTCGATGATCACCGGCGTCCCCGCGCACGTCGACGGCCGGATGCTCGGGATCACCGAGAGCGCGGGCGGCTCGATCGTCAACCGGGACCGCATGTGGCACTACACCGAGGGCGTCAAGAACTGGGACCCCGTCTGGCCCGACCACGCCATCCGGATCATTCCGGGGCCGTCGTCGCTCTGGCTGGACGCGACGGGCAAGCGGCTGCCCGCGCCGCTCTTCCCCGGCCACGACACGCTCGCCACCCTGCGGCACATCGTCGGCACGGGCTACGACTACAGCTGGTTCATCCTCACCCGCGCCATCGTGGAGAAGGAGTTCGCCCTCTCCGGCTCGGAGCAGAACCCCGACATCACCGGCAAGGACGTCAAGCTGGTGCTGTCGCGCGTGAAGAAGGGCGCGCCGGGCCCGGTGCGGGACTTCCTCGACCGGGGCGAGGACTTCGTCGTCCGCCGCACCCTGGGCGAGCTGGTCGACGGGATGAACGCGATCACGCCAGGCCCCAAGCTGGACCTCGCGCAGGTCGAACGGGAGGTCGTGGCCCGCGACCGCGAGACGGGCAACCCGTACTCCAAGGACCTCCAGATGATGTCCGTCGGCAACGCCCGCGCCTACCGCCCGGACAAGCTGATGCGGGTGGCCAGGCCGCACCGGCTGCTGGACCCCGCACAGGGCCCGCTGATCGCGGTACGCCTGCACCTGCTCACCCGGAAGACGCTCGGCGGCCTGGAGACGACGCTGGACTCGCAGGTCGTACGCCCCGACGGCGCGGCCTTCGACGGGCTGTACGCGGCGGGCGAGGTGGCCGGGTTCGGCGGCGGCGGTGTGCACGGATACAACGCCCTGGAAGGCACGTTCCTCGGCGGCTGTATCTTCTCCGGGCGGGCCGCGGGGCGCGCGCTGGCCCGGCGGCTGGCGTGAGCGCCGGGCTTCCCGGCCACGGTCGTACGGCCCTGGTGACCGGCGCTTCCTCCGGCATCGGGGCGGCCGTAGCCGCCGCCCTGGTCCGGCGCGGGTACCGGGTGTACGGCACCAGCCGGGAGCCGTCGGCGGTCGCCGAGCCGGTCGCGGGTGTGGCGTATCTGGCGCTCGACCTCACCGACGAGGCGAGCATCACGTCCTGCGCCGATGCGGCGTGCGGGGGCGGGGGCACGGGCGGGGTTGACGTATTGGTCAACAACGCCGGGGAGAGCCAGAACGGCCCCTTCGAGGAACTCCCCGCCGAGGCGATCCAGCGCCTCTTCCAGCTGAACGTCTTCGGCGCCGTCCGCCTCACCCAGCTCCTGCTGCCGGGCATGCGCGCCAGGCGGCGGGGCCGCGTGATCATGGTCGGCTCGATGCTCGCCAGCTTCCCGCTGGCGTACCGCTCCTCGTATGTGGCCTCCAAGGCGGCGCTGAAGGGCTTCGCGAGCGCCGCGCGCCGCGAGGTCGCGCCGTACGGGGTCGGCGTCAGCACCGTCGAGCCCGGCGCGATCAACACGGGGATCAGCGAACGCCGTACCCAGTACATCGCCGACGACTCCCCGTTCGCCGGCGAGTACCGCACGATGCTGGCCGCGCTGAACGCCAACGAACGCGGCGGCATCGCCGCGGAGAAGGTCGCGGCGACCGTGCTGAGAGCCGTCGAGGCGCACCGCCCGAAGCCGCTGTACGCGGTGGGCAGCAACGCGCCGCTGGCGTTCGCGCTCCGGCGGCTGATCCCCCGGTCGGCCGCCGAACGCCTGGTGGCCCGCCGCCACGGCCTGCGCTGACCTCGTACGGCCGATGTCACACCGCCGGTGTCACGTCGTCAGCTTCGACTCCGTGAACTTCTTGCGCCACGCCAGCGACACGTACACGAGCGCGATCAGCACCGGCACCTCGATCAGCGGGCCGACCACGCCGGACAGCGCCTGGCCGCTGGTCACGCCGAAGGTGGCGATGGCGACGGCGATGGCGAGCTCGAAGTTGTTGCCCGCGGCGGTGAAGGCGAGGGTCGCGGTGCGGTCGTAGGCGAGGCCGATCGCCTTGCCCAGCAGGAACGTTCCGGCCCACATCACGGCGAAGTAGACCAGCAGCGGGAGCGCGATCCGGGCGACGTCCAGGGGTTGCGAGGTGATGGTCTTGCCCTGGAGGGCGAACAGGATGACGATCGTGAAGAGCAGGCCGTACAGCGCCCAGGGGCCGATCTTCGGCAGGAACGCCGATTCGTACGCCGCGCGGCCGAGCTTCCGCTCGCCGATCCGGCGGGTCAGGAAGCCCGCGAGCAGCGGCACGCCCAGGAAGATGACCACATTGAGGGCGATCTTCCATATCGAGAGGTCAAGCGTCTCGCCCTCGCCCAGGCCCAGCCAGCCGGGCAGCAGGTCGAGGTAGAACCAGCCGAGCAGCCCGAAGGCGATCACCTGGAAGACGGAGTTCAGGGCGACCAGGACGGCGGCGGCCTCGCGGTCGCCGCAGGCCAGGTCGTTCCAGATGATCACCATGGCGATGCAGCGGGCCAGGCCGACGATGATCAGGCCGGTGCGGTACTCGGGCAGGTCCGCCAGGAAGATCCAGGCGAGCGCGAACATCACCGCGGGGCCTGCCAGCCAGTTGATCACCAGCGACGAGGCCATCAGCTTCTTGTCGCCGGTCACCGTGTCGAGCTTGTCATAGCGGACCTTGGCGAGCACCGGGTACATCATGATCAGCAGGCCGACGGCGATGGGCAGCGAGACCCCGCCGACCTCGACCTTCGCGAGGGCGTCGTTCAGGCCGGGGATCGCCCGGCCGAGGCCCAGGCCGAGGGCCATCGCGAGCAGGATCCACACCGCGAGGAAGCGGTCGAGTGTGGAGAGCTTGGCGACGATCGAGGCATCATCGCCCGCCTGTGGCGGTGCGGTGGCGCCGGGTTCGGTCGCGGTCATCAGCAGGCTCGCTTTCGGTCGGTCTCGATCGTCGTACGGGCGGTGTCTGCCAGCTCGCCGAAGGTTTCGGCGAGGGCCTCGATGACCTCGGGCTTCAGCTTGTAGTACGTGAAGCGCCCGCACGGCTCCGTCTCCACCACGCCCGCGTCGCGGAGCACCCGGAGGTGGTTGGAGAGGTTGGTCTGCCGGGCGCCCGTCTCCGCCACGAGATGGCTGGTGCACAGGGTCTCGTGGGCGAGCAGGGTCACGATCTGCAGCCTGAGCGGGTCGGCGATGACCCGGATCAGATCAGTATTGGCTGACGTCATCATGGACTGATACTGTCACATCAGTGGTGGATGACACCACCGGGTGCTGATATGAGCCGCACGGCCCGCAGCCCGCAGCCCGCGGCCCGCAGCCCGGCGCGCCTGATCCCGTCGTACGACAAGAGAGACCTTCCGATGTCTGAGAAGCCCTCCGTCCTGTTCGTGTGCGTCCACAACGCCGGCCGCTCCCAGATGGCGGCCGCCTGGCTGACCCACCTGGCGGGGGACCGCGTCGAGGTCCGCTCGGCCGGGTCCGCCCCCGGAGACGCGGTGAACCCGGCCGCCGTGGAGGCGATGCGCGAGGTCGGCATCGACATCTCGGCCGAGGTTCCGAAGGTCCTCACCGTGGACGCGGTGAAGGAGTCCGATGTCTGCGTCACGATGGGCTGCGGCGACACCTGCCCCGTCTTCCCCGGCAAGCGGTACCTGGACTGGAAGCTCGAGGACCCGGCGGGTCAGGGCGTGGCGGCCGTCCGCCCGATCCGGGACGAGATCAGGACCCTGGTGGAGGGCCTGATCGCCGAGATCGCGCCGGAGCCGACCGCATGAGCGACGGCGGGCCTGACAGCGACGTACGGAATGTGATCATCGTCGGGTCGGGCCCCGCGGGCTGCACCGCGGCGCTCTACCCGGCCCGCGCCTCGCTCCGGCCACGGCGTCTCCTACTGCGCGACCTGTGACGGCTTCTTCTTCCGCGAGCACGACATCGCCGTGGTCGGCGGCGGCGACACGGCGCTGGAGGAAGCCGCCTTCCCGTCCCGGTTCGCCCGGTCGGTCACGGTGGTCCACCGCCGTGACGCGCTGCGCGCCTCCAAGGCCATGCAGGAACGCGCCTTCGCCGACCCGAAGATCACATTCGCCTGGGACAGCGAGGTGGCCGAGATCCACCCGAAGGACGGCAGGCTCGGCGGTCTGACGCCGCGCCCAGCACCCGTACCAACCTGCCCGGCGTCTTCGCGGCCGGTGACGTCGTCGACCACACCTACCGGCAGGCGATCACGACGGCGGGCGGCGGCTGCGCCGCGGCGCTCGACGCCGAGCGGTATCTGGCCGCCCTGACGGACGCCGCCCCCGCGGGCCAGCCGGTCTCGGCCACCGCCTGACGAGGGCGCGCACCGCACGACGCGGGGCCGGAGCCCGTACCGGGTTCCGGCCCCGTCTCGGGAAAGTGACCGGTGAGGTGCGCTACTTCACCAAGTCCAGTTTCTCGGTCTCCGCGTAGTCGACCCTGGTGGTGGCGTCGGTGGTCTGCGGGTAGGTGACGAACACCGAGCCCTGGGCCGTACTCGGGCCGCCGGGCGACGACTTGACCTGGCCCTGGGGTGAACCGGCCCGTACGGTCAGGGCGTCGCCCTGGGGCGGCGGGGCCGTGGTCGGGGGGCCCGCGTCGACGGACAGACGCGCGGACACCGTGTCCCGTACCGTGAGGTCCACGGTGTCCTTGCCGTCCCGCGCCGCGACGGCGATCCGCTCGGTCTCGGCCGTGGCGATCTCCAGTCCCAGCAGACCCTCGACCACGAGCGAGGACAGGGTGTCCACGGTGCCGGTGATCACGTCGGCGCCGGTCGTGCCGCGGAGCGTCACGACGTCGTCCCCGCCGCCGGGAGCGACGCCCACCGGGCCGTCCACGCCGGACATGTGCAGCACCTGGTCGGCGCCCGACCGGCTCAGGCGTCCGGCGTCAGCGGCCGTCGGAGTGAACGTCAGCGACGCGTCGGCCGCGCCGCCCACCACCGACAGGCCGTTGCCGCCCGCGTCGAGACGCACGGTCGGGATTCCCCGGATGCCGATCACTCCGCCCGGAACACCGGGGTAGCCCGTCACGGTCCCCTCGTCGACGTGGACGACGACGTCCTCGGTCGCGCCTGAGAGCGTGAGCGACTCGTGGGCGACGGTCACCTGGAGCGCGGAGAGGCCGGTGGTCACATTGCCCGCGAGATCCTCCAGTTGCAGGGTGAAGGCGTACACGCCGTCGTCGAGCGGGTCGCTGACGATCTCGTACGCGCCGCCCGACGTCGCGGTGTCCTTGCCGACCACGAACGGGCCTTCCGGTCCGGCCGGGTCGGCCAGCAGCCGCACCAGGGCGTTCCGCTCGACGCCCGAGCCCTGGAAGGCGGGTGTGGTGAGCGTGGTGATGTTGTCGACGTTGATGCCACCGGTGTCGCTTGAGGGCAGCAGGTCGGGGGCGTCCGGCGGGTCCGGCGCGGTGGTGTCGAGCGTGAGCCCCAGGCGGTGGGCGCTCTCCTTGCCGGACGCGGTGTCGTGGTCGACGTCCGTGCTGGCCGGGTCGTCGGACGGGTCGACGATCACCACCTCGGCGGTGATCAGCCGCTCCCCCTCGAACAGCACCTGGTCCAGGGTGGCTTCGTAGATTCCGGGCCGGTTGACCGGGTCCACCGGCTGGGCCAGGGCGACCCGCCTGCCGTCCGACTCGACCGCGACCTTGAAGCCCGGTTCGTCGTCGGCGAGTTCGTCGGTCGTGGCGTTCTCCGGCGACAGGGCGATGCCCGCGTCGAGCAGGTCCGCGTCGTCCACCCTGAGGCGGAGCACCGGGCTGGTGTCGTCGGTGACGTCGTCATGGTCGAAGCGGCCCGAGTCCGAGGCGCGTGTGAGGTCGATGCCGAACGGCTCCGGGGCCGCGCGGTTGACGGCCGTGAGGTCGTACGTCGCCTGTGCCGGGTCGGTCGGCGACGCGTCGCCGGGACTGGTCGGGTCGCTGATCCCCTCGTCGCTCACGGCGATGAAGTACGTGCCGTCCTTGACGACCGGGATCGCGAAGCCGCTGGTCGAGCTGCCGGTCCCGGTCATCCCGGCCTCGCCGACGGCGACCTCGTTGCCGAACCTGTCATACCCCCGTACCTGGAGGTCGGAGATCACCTCATTGAAGTCGATCCCGACGCGCAGGTGGCCGGTGTGCCGGGGCTCGACCCGGAAGAAGTCGGCGTCGGTCGGGCTGTGCAGAGTGAGGCGCCGCTTGTTGAACCTGTCGTCGTTGCCGAGCCCGGCGGCCACCGCGGTGTCGATCGACTCGTTCGGCTCCAGCGGGTCGGGGAAGGCGCCGAGCAGCGAGAAGACGTCGTAGTAGCTGGTCTGGGGCGCCGCCGCGCCCGTGCCGTCGGGCCCTGGCGGCGTGGTGTTGCCGGTCCATGTCGCGTAGCCGATTCCGTTGGCCGTCCACAGGCCGTTGTACTCGCCGATGCGCAGGGTCTGCTGGGGTTCGCTGGTCTGGGTCCGGCAGTTCGACGCGGAGCCGAAGCGGCAGGGGGCGCCGACGTCGGGGTCGAACGGCTCGTCGCTGACGCGGAAGTCCGGGGACCAGGTCTGGCCGCCGTCGCGGCTGGTCGTGCCGTACAGCTCCAGCAGGAAGTTGTCGTTGCCGTTCGGGCCGCTGCCGCCGTTGGTGGCGCCAAGGCGGTTGTCGTACCAGGTGGCGACGATGTTGCCGTCCTGGTCGAGATGGGCGGTGGGCAGCACCGCGAAGGTCTCGCCCGGTCCGTGGTCGACCCGGCTCGTGGTGAAGTTGAGGCCGTTGTCGGTCGAGCGGGCGATGACCACGTCGCCGTCGTCTCCGGGATCCTGGACCACACCGTTGCAGATGTTGCCGGAGACGGACCCGGAGCAGGTGCCGAACACGTTGTCGGGGTTGTCGTTGGCGACGACGTAGACGTTGCCGGGGCGGGCCGGGTCGGCCAGCACCCAGGGCTGGTTGCTGCCCTGCATCCAGAAGTCGGTGCCGGGGATCTCGTCGCCCGTGCCCTGGACGTTGCAGGTGACGCTGGCCTCTCCGGGCCCGAACGCCTCGGTGCGCTGGGAGATCGTACCGGCGGCCAGATCGGCCCCGCCCGAGCCGTCCCGGATCAACGGGACGGTCTCGACCGGGCCTTGGGCGGCGGTCCGGTCCTCGTCCTCGCAGGTGTTGGCGTGGTACGCGATGTAGAGGTCCCCGTTGGCCGCGACGGCGAGGTGCGCGGGCCACGCCGCCCCCTCTCCGGCCTCGGAGATCTCCACCGGCGTCGACCAGTTCGCGCCGGAGTCGGTGGAACGCGAGAACATCACCCGGCGCGGTCCGCCCAGGCGGGTCCAGACGATGTAGAGGTTGTCGGCGTACGGGCTCTTGGGGCCGGCGTCGGCCACCAGCCACTGTTTGTCGTTGTTGGCGCTGGTGTCGGCGCTCACCTGGACCGGGGTGTACTGCTGGTTCCCCGGCGTCGTCAGGTCGGTGATCTCCCCCACGCCGACCCCGAACCTGGTGGCGCCGCCCGCGTTGAACGATGGCGAGAGGTGGGTGGCGAACAGCCGCCCCTGGGAGTCGAAGGCCAGGGACGGGTCTCCGAAGCAGCCGGTGATCGAGGTCGAGCGCCTGATCGGGAAACCGTCTTCGCCGTAGTTGTTGTCGATGTGGACCGTGCAGCCCTGCATGACCGCGACCTGCGAGGGATCACGCGGATTCACCACCGCGTTGTGCGGCTCACGACGCGTGTTGGGGTTGACCTGCCGGTCGTCGCCCGCCCACACGGGCGACGACGCGAGTGCCACGAGCGACTGCAGGACCAGGAGCACACTGGCGAGCAGTCCGATGGCGGCGCGCGGTCTGCCCCGCTGACGCGCCGTCCCGCTCGGCCGCTCCGCTGTCCCGCTCGGTCCCGGTCTGGTTTCGTCCACCAGCCGTCTCCTCCGTGAGCCGTCGTCGCACACACGTACGGGCATGTGCCTGGCGTGCGGACTGTGCCACGCGCACAGCCGCGCGCCCGCGCTTCACCGGGGCGGGTTGCGGAGGTTCACCGGGATTCCGTAGCGGGAACGGCGCGTCTGGAGCAACGGAGTCGGCCGCGGGATCTTCTCCTGCGGCCGACTCCACGGCGGACCGCGCCGACTCCGCGACAGACGGCAGGGGCGTCGGGGACGGCGGGGCGTCGGGGACGGCGCGGGAACGCTACGCGCCGCTCGCCTTCAGCATGTCCTCGCGCTCGACGATCTTCACCCGCTCGCGGCCCTGCGGCTCGCCCAGGGCCTTCTCGGCCGCGTCCAGCCGGTACCAGCCGTCCCACGTGGTGAAGCGGACGTTCCGCTCGCCGAGGAAGGCGTCCACGGCCTCCGGAGCGGGCGCGGCGGGGGTGTGCAGACGGCCGTTCGCGTGGTCGTCCAGGAGGTTGGCGACCGTCTCGTTGGCGTCGCCCTTGGTGTGGCCGATGAGGCCCACGGGGCCGCGCCGGATCCAGCCGGTGACGTACGTCGACCGCAGGTGCTCGCCGCTGTCCTCGATGACCCGGCCGCCCTCGTCGGGGACCGTCCCGGAGTCCACGTCCCAGGGCAGCTTGGGCAGTTCGTCGGAGAGGTAGCCCACCGCGCGGTAGACCGCCGAGACGTCCCAGTCCTTGAACTCTCCGGTGCCCTTGACGTTGCCGGTGCCGTCGAGCGCGGTGCGTTCGGTGCGCAGTCCGACGACCCGGCCGTCCTCGCCGAGGATCTCGGCGGGCGACTCGAAGAAGTGCAGGAAGAGCTTGTGCGGGCGGTCGCCGATGTCCCGGATGGCCCAGTTCTCCAGGGTCTTGGCCACCATGTCGGCCTGCTTGTTGCCGCGCCGGGTCGCGATCGAGCCGTCGTCGTAGTCGATGTCCTCGGGGTCGACGATGACCTCGATGTTCGGGGAGTGGTCCAGTTCCCGCAGTTCCATCGGGCTGAACTTGGCCTGCGCCGGGCCACGGCGGCCGAAGACGTGCACCTCCAGCGCCTTGTTGGCCTTGAGGCCGTCGTACACGTTCGACGGGATCTCGGTGGGCAGCAGTTCGTCCGCGGTCTTGGCCAGGATCCGGGCCACGTCGAGCGCGACGTTGCCGACGCCGAGCACGGCGACCTTCTCGGCGTCGAGCGGCCAGGTCCTGGGCACGTCCGGGTGGCCGTCGTACCAGGAGACGAAGTCCGCCGCGCCGTGCGATCCGTCGAGGTCGATGCCGGGGATGCCGAGTGCCCGGTCCGCCGTCGCGCCGGTGGAGAAGATCACCGCGTCGTAGAAGGAGCGCAGGTCGTCGAGGCTGATGTCACGGGGGTAGTCCACATTGCCGAAGAGCCGGATCTGCGGCTTGTCGAGCACCTGGTGGAGGGCCGTGACGATGCCCTTGATACGCGGATGGTCGGGCGCGACGCCGTAGCGGATCAGGCCGAACGGGGCGGGCATCCGCTCGAAGAGGTCGATGGAGACGCCGGGCTCGGTGGCCACTGCGGACTTCAGCAGCGCGTCGGCGGCGTAGATCCCGGCCGGGCCAGCTCCGACAATGGCTACCCGCAGGGGGCGAGGCATGATCAGGTTTCCCTTCGAGCGGTGAACTAGTGAACTAGTGGGACTCGCAGAGAAGCCTAAACTAAGGCAAGCCTTAGTTAGTAGCCGGGTCGGATCTATGACCTCATAAGGTCAACTTATGGGGCCGCCAAGCATCACTGTGAGCAGTCCGGCTGCCGGTGATCACGAGCTGTCCAGCCGGGGGCGCGGCTCGGAGGGGCGAGCCGCCGTGCGGCTCGGCCGCGCGGCGTCAGTACCGCAGCGCGGTGCCCACGTCGACCTTGACGTCCCCCTCCAGCTTGCGTGTGCTGCGCGCCGTGGCCTGCCCGGTCTCCCCGGCCGCCACGTCGGCAACGGTCACCACCACCGTGTCCAGCAGGTTTCCGCTCGCATCCAGGAAGTCGACCCGGACGGCGAAGGACTTCTCCTCCTGCGCGGCGTTGTCCGCCGTCACGGAGACCGTGCTGCGGCCGTCGTCGTCGCGACCCGGTTCGCCGAGCCGCACGGCGTCCTCGGCGTCGACGCCCCCCTTGCCCTCCTTGACCGATTCCAGCTGGCGCGCGGCCTCGGCGGTCGCCGACGCCACCGCGTCGGCCGCTCGGGAGGCCGCCGACGTGGCGGCGTCCACGGCCCTGCTGACCCCGTACGACGGGCTGCCGTCACCGTCGGAGCATCCGGCCGCGCCGGAGGCGAAACCCACCACGAGCACGACCGCCGCCGCGCTCCGCACCACATCTGCCCTCATGCCTCTCGCCCGCCTGCCGCGCTGCCTGTCTGCCACGCCTGTCTGCCACGCCTGTCTGCCGAGATTCGGCCGTCACTTCAGCACTTCAGTACTTCAGTGAAGTGCGCCCGTACGACCCGCGCACGCCAAGAAGGCGCTCCGGCCGCCGATTCACCCGACCGGCCGCACCCCGTTCACCCCAGAAAACTCAGCCGGACCTGGCGCTCGGCGTTGCTCGTGTTCGTGTCGACCAGGCAGACGGACTGCCAGGTGCCGAGTTCCAGGACGCCGCCGATGACCGGCAGCGTCGCGTGCGGGGGCACGAGAGCCGGGAGTACGTGGTCGCGGCCGTGGCCCGGATGGCCGTGGGCGTGCTGCCAGCGGTCGTCGGCGGGCAGCAGGGTGCGCAGCGCCGCGAGCAGGTCGTCGTCGCTGCCCGCGCCCGTCTCGATCACCGCGATCCCGGCGGTGGCGTGCGGGACGAAGACGTTGAGGAGTCCGTCACGCCCGGCCGCGGCCTGGCGCAGGAACGCCTCGCAGTCGCGCGTGAGGTCGACGACCCTCTCATGGGAGCCGGTGGCCACATGCAGGATGCGGGTGGTGAAGGCGTCGGGCATGGGGTCATCCTCGCACCGGCGGGCACCGGTGGACACCGTCGCCGCACTGCGGGAAGAACCCGCCCGGCGAACGAGTTAGTAGAACCGTGAACCACATCGGTGCGGCAGACACGGCACGGAACGTCGAGGTCGTGGTGGTGGGCGCCGGACAGGCCGGGCTGTCCGCCGCGCATCATCTACGGCGTACGGGATACCGGCCCGAGCGGGACTTCATCGTGCTCGACCACGCTCCGGGGCCCGGCGGCGCCTGGCAGTTCCGCTGGCCGACGCTGACGTACGGCAAGGTGCACGGCATGCATGCGCTGCCGGGCATGGAGCTCACCGGCGCGGACGAGGCGCGGCCCTCGTCCGAGGTCATCAGCGAGTACTTCGCCGCGTATGAGCACGCCTTCGACCTGCGGGTACGCCGACCGGTCGAGGTGCGGGCGGTGCGCGCGGGCCCGGATGGGCGGCTGCTGGCGGAGACCTCGGACGGGGTGTGGTCGGCTCGGGCGCTGATCAACGCCACGGGCACCTGGAACCGGCCGTTCTGGCCGCACTATCCGGGGCAGGAGAGCTTCCGGGGGCGGCAGGTGCACACCGCGCGGTATCCGGGGCCCCAGGATTTCGCCGGGCAGCGCGTCGTCGTGGTGGGAGGCGGCTCATCAGGGGTGCAGCATCTGCTGGAGATCGCGCCTTACGCGGCGGAGACGACCTGGGTGACGCGGCGCGAGCCGGTGTTCCATGAGGGGCCGTTCGGCGCCGAGCAGGGGCGGGCCGCCGTGGCGCTGGTGGACGAGCGGGTACGGCAGGGGCTGCCGCCGCGCAGTGTCGTGTCGGTGACCGGGCTCGCCGTGACCGAGGCCGTTCGGCGCGGGCGCGCGGACGGGACGCTGGACCGGCTCCCGATGTTCGACCGGATCACTCCCGAGGGCGTGGAGTGGGCTGACGGGCGGCGCGTCGCGGCCGATGTGATCCTGTGGGCCACCGGGTTCCGGGCCGCGCTCGACCATCTGGCGCCGCTGCGGCTGCGCGAGCCGGGCGGCGGCGTCCGGCTGGCGGGGACGCGCGCGGTGCGGGACCCTCGGGTGCACTTGGTGGGGTACGGGCCTTCGGCGAGCACCATCGGCGCGAACCGCGCGGGGCGGGCCGCCGTACGCGAGATCCGGCGGCTCCTGGACGCGCGGCCGAGCCCCGCGCCGGGCGGCGACCGGGAACTCGTCGCCTGAGGCCCGCCGGGGCACGCCCGCACCGCGCCGGGAACCCCGGATCGCGGGCGGGGGGAGGGGGCGGAGGCGGAGGCCGCCTCGCCCGCAGTCCGGGATCCGAGATCCCGGATCCCGGATCCGGTGTCAGTGCGTGGCGCTCGGGGCCTTCGCGTCCTGGACGCCCTTGCCCTCCTTGGCTCGCTCGCGGTTGCGGTTGAACTCGTCGACGTTGCGCTGATGTTCCGTGTAGTCCGCCGTGAAGCGGGTGTCTCCCGGCTTCACGGTCACGAAGTACAGCCAGTCGCCCTCCGTCGGGTTCAGCGCGGCCTTGATCGCGTCGTCCCCCGGATTGGCGATCGGAGTCGGCGGGAGACCCATCCGTTCGTACGTGTTGTACGGGCTCTCGATCTTGGTGTCCGTGGCGGTGGTGTCCAGCGTGGAGCGGTTCAGGGCGTAGTTGATCGTGGAGTCCATCTGGAGCGGCATGCCGTGGTCGAGCCGGTTGTAGACGACACGGGCGACCTTCCCCATGTCCTCCTTGGTCTCGGCCTCGGCCTGGACGATGCTCGCGATGGTGACGGTCTGGTAGACGGACACCGCGTTGCGGTCGGCGCCCTGGAGCACCGCGGGTGCGCCGAACTTCTTCTTGGCGGTGTTGACCATGTACGACAGCACCGAGGCCGGTGTCGACTGGCCGTCGATGGGATATGTGGCCGGGAAGAGGTAGCCCTCCGGGTTGCCGTCGGCGTCGCCCGGCAGCTTCAGGCGCGCCTTGTCCGCCGTCTTCTTGGCGGTGCCCGCCGGTGCGCCGAGGGCCTTGTCGATCGCCTCGTACACCTGGTTGCTGCGCCAGCCCTCGGGGATCAGCAGGGACTCGGGCCGCTTGGTGTCGTCACCGCGCATCAGCAGGGGTACGGCCACCGCCGTCGCGGCCACCACGGCCGCGGTCGTCAGCAGCGCCGCCCAGCCACGGCGGGTGAGCCGGATCTTGCCCTGACGCGGACTGTTCATCTGCATGCGGGCACGTTAACGCGCGATAGCCGACAAACGCGGCATATCGTCATTTCACTGGCTCAAGTTGAGCATCTCGGCGGACGAGGGCGGCGTAACGGCCGTCGCGCTCCATGAGCGCCTCGTGGGTGCCCCGCTCGGCCAGGCGGCCGGAGTCGAGCACCACGATCTGGTCGGCGCCGCGCACCGTGGAGAGCCGGTGGGCGATGGTGAGCGTGGTGCGGTCGGCCGACAGGGTGTCGATGGCCTGCTGGACCGCCCGCTCGGTGCGGGTGTCCAGGGCGCTGGTCGCCTCGTCGAGTATGAGGACGGGCGGGTCGCGCAGGATGGTGCGGGCGATCGCCAGGCGCTGCTTCTCCCCGCCGGAGAAGCGGTGGCCGCGCTCGCCGACGACCGTGTCGTACCCGTCGGGCAGGGCCGCTATGCGGTCGTGGATCTGGGCCGCGCGGGCCGCCTCGTACAGCTCCTCGTCGGTGGCGTCGGGCTTGGCGAACCGCAGGTTGTCGGCGACCGAGGCGTGGAACAGGTAGGTCTCCTGGGAGACCACGCCGATCGACCGGGCCAGGGTGCCGAAGTCCAGGTCGCGTACGTCCACGCCGTCGAGGGTGACGCGGCCCGCCGTCACGTCGTACAGCCGTGGCAGCAGATAGCTCAGCGTGGACTTCCCGGAGCCGGTGGGGCCGACGACCGCGAGGCTGCCGCCCGCGGGTATGTGCAGGTCGATGGCGTCCAGGACCGGTCCGCTGGCGGCGTCGTAGGCGAAGGCGACGCCTTCCAGGCGGATGTCGCCCTTGATCTGGCCGAGCCGGACCGGCCGCTCTGGTTCGGTGATGTCGACCGGCAGGTCCAGATACTCGAAGATGCGCTGGAAGAGGGCGAGCGAGGTCTGGATCTGCACCCCGGTGGACAGCAGGCTCACGGTCGGCCGGAACAGGCCCTGCTGAAGCGAGACGAAGGCGACCAGGGTGCCGAGCGAGATGGCGGGGCCGCCGAGTTGGAGAGCCATGCCCGCCGCCCAGTAGATGACCGCGGGCATGGCGGCCATGACGATGCCGATGACGGACATCCGCCACCGCCCCGCCATGTTGGAGCGGACTTCCAGGTCGATGAGGCGCTCCGACTCGGCGGCGAACGACTGGGTGAGCGAGTCCGAGCGGCCCATGGTGCGGCCGAGCAGGATGCCGCTGACGGAGAGCGACTCGGTGACGGTGGCGGCCATGGTCGCCATCTGCTTCTGCCGCTGGGTGGCGATCCGCTTGCGCTCCCGGCCGACCCGTCGGCTGATCCAGACGAACACCGGCAGCAGGAGGAGCGAGACGACGGTGAGCCGCCAGTCGAGCACCAGCATCGCGACGACGGTCGCGACCACACTGGTGAGGTTCGAGACCAGCGAGGTGGCGGTCGAGGTGACGGTGGCCTGCATGCCGCCGATGTCGTTGGCGATCCTGGACTGGACCTCGCCGGTGCGGGTCCGGGTGAAGAAGGCGAGCGACATGCGCTGGAGTCGGCCGTAGACGGCGGTGCGCAGGTCGTGCATGACGCGCTGGCCGACCGTCGTGGAGATGAGGGTCTGCACGACACCGAAGACGCTGGTCAGTACGGCGCCGAGGATCATGCCGAGGGCGAGCAGGCTGAGCAGTCCGGTCCTGCCCTCGGGAATCGCGGTGTCGAGGGTCTCCTTCAGCAGGAACGGCGTGGCGACCGAGACCAGCGAGGAGGCCCCGACCAGCAGGCCGACGACGGCGAGGCGGCCGCGGTAGGGACGGAAGAGGCCGAGGATGCGCCGCAGCTGGCGGGGCTGCTCGGGGTCGGGTGGCGGCGGTACCCACTCGGGAGTGTCAGGCGGATGCACGGGCGGCTCCTTGAGGCGACGTGAGGACTCCAGCGGGGTGTGCGGAATCAGGGAAGGGAGGGGTCGCTGAACCCGCGACCATCACGAGAGCATAGCTCATTGTTACCTATATGCACAATGAGTGGGGTCCTGCTAGGCTCCGGGCATGACACCGGGCCCGACACCCCCCGACCCCGACAGCCTGCTCGCCGAACAACTGCTGCGGCTCACCCGGCGGCTGCACCGCGTCCACAAGCGCTGTCTCGAGCAGTCCGGCATCGCCATCACCCCCGCGCAGTCCCGGCTGCTGCGCACGCTCGTGCACTATGACGCTCCGCCCCGGATGGCGGATCTGGCCCAGCGCCTGGAGGTGGTGCCGCGCGCCGTGACGACCCTGGTCGACGGTCTGGAGAGCAGCGGCTGTGTGCGCCGGGTGCCCGACCCGGACAACCGCCGGGTGATAAGGATCGAGCTCACCGACACCGGCCGGGTCGCGCTGGGCAAGCTGCACGGCGCGCGGCGGACCGCCGCGGAGGAGATCCTGGCCCCCCTGTCCGGCGAACAGCGCGAGGTGTTCGGCAGTCTGCTGTCCGCCCTCCTGGACAACCCCGGCCCCTGCTGAGGCCGCGCGCAGAGGTCCGACTTCCTCGGCTGCCCGCGGCGGCGCACACCCCGTGTGAACCGCGCGCACACCCTGATCACGCGCGCGCCCTCGCCGTGGCCGAAATCGTGCGGTCCACTGGTCTCTACGCACCGCGCGCTCCCGGCCTCTTCCGCGCGGTGCGAGGCCGCTGACCCCGTCCTCTCACCAGCGGCCCGATGCGCCTGGGGCGCTCGCGCGCCGCCAAAGGCCAGCGGCCCGGCCGCCGCGACCCCACCGCCCCGGGCGCGTACGGCGCGGTCCAGCCGGGCCCACCGGTCCGCGGACCGCGCCGTGACCGGCGCGTATGCCGGAAGCCCGGTGGCACGACCCCGCTGGCACGACCTCGGGTCAGGACGCGCGCAGGCGTGCCTTGTGCGGCACTCGGCGGGGTGCTCGACCGCACGGAACCTCCGCTGGCCGCGCCGCCGCAGAAACCCACGCATCCACGGTTCGCGTCCGTACGGCTCCCCGGTGGCCGTCTGCGGCCGGAACCGCCCCACGAGCGGGCCGTGACGCGGAAAACCGATTGCTTTCCGACCGTTCCGGGCGTCAGCCTTGCACGGCTTTCACTTCCTCCTTCACCTCCTCTCTTCCTTCACTTCCTCCCGCGACGTCTCCCGACCGTCGTCGCCGAGCCCTGGGACGCCATGCAGATCAGTCACCTTCCGTACGACGACCCAGGTGTGCCGGACGCCCGCTCGGGCCTGAGGTTCCTGCTGTGGCTGGGGCGGAATCAGCTGGCCGGTCAGGTCAAGTCGCTGGCCTGGGGGCTGCTGCACTTCACCGCGGTGATGGCGCTGTCGTTCTGCGTCGGCTTCGCAGTGCAGGCCGTGGTGGACGGCTCCGGCGGGCGGCTCGCCGTCGCGGGCGGACTCCTCGCGCTGACCGGGGCGGCCATCGCGCTCGGCGACACGATGCTGCACCGTACGGCGGTCACGAACTGGATCACCGCGTCGGCCCGCGTCCAGCAGCTGCTGGCCCGCAGAACCGCGCTGCTCGGCGCCGCGCTCACCCGGCGGGTCGCCGCGGGCGAGGTGATCGCGGTGTCCACCGGGGACGTGGAGAAGATCGGCTGGTTCGTGGAGGCGCTGTCGCGGTTCGCCGCCGCGGCCGTCACGGTGCTCGTCGTCTGTGCGGCGCTCACCGTGTACCAGCCCGCGCTCGGGGTCGTGGTCGCCGTGGGCGTGCCCGTGCTGGCACTCGGCGTACTCCCGCTGCTGCCGCGCGCGACACGGCTCGCGGACGCCCAGCGCACCAAGGCGGGCCGGGCCACCGAACTCGCTTCGGACACCGTCGCCGGGCTGCGCGTGCTGCGCGGCATCGGCGGCGAGGAACTGTTCCTGCGGCGCTACCGCGGGGCCTCCCAGGAGGTACGCGAGGCTGCTGTCCGCAGCGCCCGGATGTGGGCGCTGATCTCTGCGGTCCAGGTGCTGCTACCCGGACTGCTGCTGATCACGGTGGTCTGGTACGGCGTCGGTCTGGTCCGAGACGGCCGGATCTCGGTGGGCGAACTGGTCACCGTCTACAGCGCGGTGACGCTCCTGTCCTACCCCTTGCGGCACTTCGAGGAGATCGCCATGGCGTACTCCTTCTCCCGGCCGTCGGCGGCACGGGCCGCCCGTGTGCTGGCCCTGGAACGGACCTCGCACGGCACTGAGGGCGTCCGGGAGACGGCGCGCCCGCGGGGCGACCTGTACGACCCGGCCACCGGCCTGCTGGTGCCCGCCGGACGGCTGACCGCGGTGGTCTGCGGCGACCCGGACGAGGCGGGCCGCCTCGCCGAGCGGCTCGGCGGTCATGCCGGGGACGACCCACGGGCGGACGGCACGGCACAGCCCGTGCCCTCCGTGCTGCTCGGCGGTGTCGCCCTGGACGACCTGCCGCTCGACCTGGCGCGCAGCGCCGTACTCGTCCAGGACAAGGACCCGGTGCTGCTGTCCGGGACGCTGCGCGAGCTCCTGGACGTACCGGCGTCGGGGCAGGTCGGTGCGGAGCAGGCACTGGACGCGGCCGAGTGCGCCGATGTGCTGGACGCCCTCACCGAGGCCTCGGTGGACGACGACGCCATGACGGCGCCGATCACCGAGCGCGGGCGCTCGCTGTCCGGTGGGCAGCGGCAGCGGCTCGCGCTGGCCAGGTCGCTGGTCGCCGACCCCGAGGTGCTGGTCCTGGACGAGCCGACGTCGGCCGTCGACTCGCACACCGAGGCGCGGGTCGCCGACGGCGTGCGGGCGCTGCGGAAGGGGCGTACGACCGTGGTGTTCACGTCCTCCCCGCTGCTGCTTGACCGCGCGGAGCGGGTGGTGCTGGTGCACGAGGGCGAGGTCGCGGCGGTGGGCACGCACCGCGAGCTGGTGCGCGCCCACGCCCAGTACCGGGCCGTGGTCACCCGCGAGACCGAGGCCGAACAGGCCGAGACGGAACGGACCGCCGCGGAACTCGCCGCCGCGGAACTGGCCGCCGCGGAACGGACTTCCGCTGAGCGGGACACACCGGAGTACGCCGATGGCCCATCGGCCTACCGCGGCGGCCCGCGCATCAGCTTCGACGACGCCTACGACATCGAGGAGACGGCATGATCGGCGTGGCGCCGCCCGCGTACGACCCGGCGGCACCCCGGACCGCGACCACGCTGCCGGTGGGCGGCCCCGCGACCGTACAGGCCTATGTGCGGGAGCTGCTGCGGCGGCACCGCCGCGCCTTCCTGGTGCTGGTCGGCGTCAACGTGGTCGCCGTGTGCGCGTCGATGGTCGGCCCGTCGCTGCTCGGCCCGCTCATCGAGAAGGCGGCCGACGGCTCGGCGGACCTTCATCTGGAGCGCTCCGCCGCGCTGTTCGCGCTCGCGCTGGTCGTCCAGGCGGTCTTCGTCCGGCTGGTGCGGCTGCGCGGCGCGATGCTCGGCGAGCGGATGCTGGCGGACCTGCGCGAGGACTTCCTGGTACGGTCCGTCGGGCTGCCGCCCGGAGTGCTGGAGCGAGCCGGTACCGGTGACCTGCTGTCGCGGATCACCACCGACATCGACCGGCTGGCCAACGCCATGCGCGAGGCGGTGCCGCAGCTGACGATCAGTGTGGCGTGGGTCGTCCTGCTGCTCGGCGGCCTGGTCTACACCGCGCCGCCGCTGGCGCCCGCCGTGCTGCTCGCGGTGCCGCTGCTGGTGGCCGGGTGCCGGTGGTACTTCAAGCGGGCGCCCCGCGCCTACCGCTCGGAGGCCGCCGGCTACGCGGCCGTGGCCGCCGCGCTCGCCGAGACCGTGGACGCCGGACGCACCGTCGAGGCGCACCGGCTCGGCGCGCGCCGGGTCGCGCTGTCCGACCAGCGCGTCAAGGAGTGGACCGCCTGGGAGCGGTACACGCTGTGGCTGCGGTCCGTGATCTTCCCGGTCGTCAACCTCACCCATACGACGGTGCTCGCCTCGATGCTGCTCATCGGCGGCGTGTTCGTGCTCCAGGGCTGGATCGGCGTCGGCCAGCTGACCACGGCCGTGCTGATCTCGCAGATGATGGTCGAACCGGTGGGGCTGATCCTGCGCTGGTACGACGAGTTGCAGGTCGCCACGGTGTCGCTGGCCCGGCTGGTCGGCGTCCGGGAGATCGAGCCGGACGCGGGCGACGCGACGGTGACGCCCGAGGGGCGCGACGTGCGGGCCGACGGCGTCCACTTCGGGTATCGCGCGGGCGTCGACGTACTGCGGGAGGTGTCCCTTGAGGTGCCGCCCGGTACGCGGATGGCGCTGGTGGGTCCGTCCGGCGCGGGCAAGTCCACGCTGGGGCGGCTGCTGGCCGGGATCTACGCGCCGCGTGCCGGGCGGGTGACGCTGGGGGAAGCGGAGCTGTCCGAGATGCCCGCGGAGCGGGTGCGCGAGCAGGTGGCCCTGGTCAACCAGGAGCATCACGTCTTCGTGGGCGCGCTGCGCGACAACCTGCTGCTGGCCCGCGCGGGCGCCGACGACGCCGAGCTGTGGGCTGCGCTCGGCGCGGTGGACGCGGACGGCTGGGCCCGCGCGCTGGAGGACGGCCTGGACACCGAGGTGGGCTCCGGCGGCTACGCGCTCACCCCGGCCCAGGCCCAGCAGATCGCCCTGGCCAGGCTGGTGCTCGCCGATCCGCACACCCTGGTCCTGGACGAGGCGACCTCGCTGCTCGACCCGCGGGCCGCGCGCAGCCTGGAGCGTTCGCTGGCCGGGGTGCTGGACGGGCGCACGGTGGTGGCGATCGCGCACCGGCTGCACACCGCGCATGACGCCGATGTGATCGCGGTGGTCGAGCAGGGCCGGATCAGCGAGCTGGGCAGCCATGACGAGCTGGTGGCGGCGGACGGCGCGTACGCGGCGCTGTGGCGGTCGTGGCACGGGTGAGCGTGCCGGAAGACGGGAGCCCTCAACCTCTAGTAGAGGTTGAGGGCTCCCGCCCCGTCAGCCGTCGGCGGACGCGGGCTCAGCGGGCCGTCCGTCAGCGTGGGCTCAGAACAGGTTGAGGGCCAGTACCCCGCATACTCCGCCGAGCACCATGAACGTCGGCATCAGCACCTTGACCTCGACCCAGCTGCCCGCGCGGAACCGCATGACACGCGGGGTGCCCACCGGGTACCAGCGCTTGCGCCCGATGGGCAGCGGCCACAGGATCGGGCAGCCGGAGACGGTGAGCCCGTCGCCGATGTTGTGCACCATCGCGCCGAGCAGGATCGGCAGGCCGAGCCAGGCGTACTCGGGTCCCGTCCCGGTGACGAACCAGTCGGAGCCGTTGCCCGCCTGGTCCAGCACTCCGGCGAGGATCCAGCTGCCGGTCGCGGCCAGCAGCCACACCAGGACCGAGGCGGAGGTGCCGCGTGTGGCACGCCACATCAGGCCCTCGATGGCCAGGGTCAGATGGACGAAGAGAATGCCGAGCACCGCCCAGCGGCCCCCGGTCATGGCGCCCACGGAGAACCCCACGCCGAGCAGCAGCGCCCACAGGGCGGTGTGGGTGAGCGTGCGGTGTCCGCCGCGGCGGACGGGATCGCCCGGCTTGCGGGTCGCCTTGTAGACGCTGTGCGAGAGTTTGTCGATGAACACGGCGAGGCCGCGTGACAGCGGCCCGAAGGACGTGGAGATCGTCGCGGACTTCTGGTCCAGGTCGGGCGCCAGGGCCGCGCCCGCGCAGATCAGCGCGCCGACGACCAGGACGGGCCAGGGCATGCCCTGGCCCGCGGCGGCCGCGATCGCCCCCGCCCCCAGCCAGGCGGCTCCTCCCGACAGTGAGTGCGCAGGACCCATCATGGCTGCTGCCCGCCCCATTCCTCGTGCTCCGTGGCCCAGTTGACGGCACAGCGTAACGCTTGTGATCTTCGTACTGGCGGCCGGTTCCCGGATCGGGGCCACGGGCAGGCAAGATAGGGGGGTGACCCTCATCGATCAGCTGCCGCCGACCGCCGACCCCGACACCCTCTTCGAGGCGTTCTCCACGTGGACGGAGTCCCAGGGCATCACCCTCTATCCGGCCCAGGAGGAGGCGCTGATCGAGGTGGTGTCCGGGGCCAACGTGATCCTGTCCACGCCGACCGGGTCGGGCAAGAGCCTGGTCGCGGCGGGTGCGCACTTCACGGCTCTGGCGCAGGACAAGGTCACCTTCTACACGGCGCCGATCAAGGCTCTGGTGTCGGAGAAGTTCTTCGACCTGTGCAAGCTCTTCGGCACCGAGAACGTCGGCATGCTGACCGGCGACGCGTCCGTGAACTCCGACGCGCCCGTCATCTGCTGCACCGCCGAGGTGCTGGCCTCGATCGCGCTGCGGGACGGCAAGGACGCGGACATCGGCCAGGTCGTGATGGACGAGTTCCACTTCTACGCGGAGCAGGATCGCGGCTGGGCCTGGCAGATCCCGATCCTGGAGCTGCCGCAGGCGCAGTTCATCCTGATGTCGGCGACGCTCGGCGACGTCTCGATGTTCGAGAAGGACCTGACCCGGCGCACCGGCCGGGAGACCTCGGTGGTCCGCTCGGCGACCCGGCCGGTCCCGCTGTCGTACGAGTACCGGCTGACGCCGATCACGGAGACGCTGACCGAGCTGCTGGAGACGAAGCAGTCGCCGGTCTACATCGTGCACTTCACGCAGGCGCAGGCCGTGGAGCGGGCGCAGTCGCTGATGAGCATCAACATGTGCACCAAGGCCGAGAAAGAACAGATCGCCGACCTGATCGGCAACTTCCGCTTCACCACCAAGTTCGGCCGTAATCTCTCCCGTTACGTACGGCACGGCATCGGCGTGCACCACGCGGGCATGCTGCCCAAGTACCGGCGTCTGGTGGAGAAGCTGGCCCAGGCCGGTCTGCTGAAGGTCATCTGCGGCACGGACACCCTCGGCGTCGGCGTCAACGTCCCGATCCGTACGGTGCTGTTCACGGCGCTGGCCAAGTACGACGGCAACCGGGTGCGGGTGCTGCGGGCCCGCGAGTTCCACCAGATCGCCGGGCGCGCCGGGCGTGCGGGCTTCGACACGGCGGGCCTGGTGGTCGCACAGGCGCCCGAGCATGTCATCGAGAACGAGAAGGCCCTGGCGAAGGCGGGCGACGACCCGAAGAAGCGCCGCAAGGTGGTGCGCAAGAAGGCCCCGGAGGGGTTCGTCGGCTGGACCGAGAACACCTTCGAGAAGCTGATCGCCTCCGAGCCGGAGCCGCTGACCTCCCGCTTCCGGGTCACCCACACCATGCTCCTCGCGGTGATCGCCCGCCCCGGCAACGCCTTCGACGCGATGCGCAGGCTGCTGGAGGACAACCACGAGCCGCGCAGGAACCAGCTGCGGCACATCCGCCGCGCCATCGCGATCTACCGTTCGCTGCTGGACGGGGGCGTCGTCGAGAAGCTGGACGCGCCGGACGCGGAGGGCCGGATCGTCCGGCTCACCGTCGACCTGCAGCAGGACTTCGCGCTCAACCAGCCGCTGTCCACCTTCGCGCTGGCCGCCTTCGACCTGCTGGAGCCCGAGTCGCCGTCGTACGCCCTGGACATGGTGTCGGTCGTGGAGTCCACGCTGGACGACCCGCGGCAGATCCTGGGGGCGCAGCAGAACAAGGCGCGCGGCGAGGCCGTGGGCGCGATGAAGGCGGACGGCGTCGAGTACGAGGAGCGGATGGAGCGGCTCCAGGACATCACGTACCCCAAGCCGCTGGAGGAGGTGCTCTTCCACGCGTACGACCTGTACCGCCGCAGCCACCCCTGGGTCGGCGACCACCCGCTGTCGCCCAAGTCGGTGATCCGCGACATGTACGAGCGGGCGCTGACATTCACGGAGTTCACCTCGTACTACGAGCTGGCGCGCACCGAGGGCATCGTGCTGCGGTATCTCGCCAGCGCGTACAAGGCCCTGGAGCACACCGTCCCGGACGATCTGAAGTCCGAGGACCTGCAGGATCTGATCGCCTGGCTGGGCGAGATGGTCCGGCAGGTGGACTCCAGTCTGCTGGACGAGTGGGAGCAGCTCGCCAACCCCGAGGAGATGACCGCCGAGGAGGCCCAGGAGAAGGCCGACCAGGTCAAGCCGGTCACGGCGAACGCCCGCGCGTTCCGGGTGCTGGTGCGCAACGCCATGTTCCGGCGGGTGGAGCTCGCCGCCCTGGACCAGGTGGAGCAGCTGGGCGAGCTGGACGCCGATTCGGGCTGGGACGCGGACGCGTGGGGCGAGGCGATGGACGCGTACTGGGACGAGTACGAGGACCTGGGCACCGGGCCCGACGCGCGCGGGCCGAAGCTACTGCGGATCGAGGAGCGCCCGGAGGACGGGCTGTGGCGCGTCCGGCAGACGTTCGCCGATCCGAACGGCGACCACGACTGGGGTATCAGCGCCGAGGTCGACCTCGCGGCGTCGGACGCCGAAGGGCTCGCCGTCGTCAAGGTCACGGACGTCGGCCAGCTCTGACCAGGGTGCTGACCAGGGTTCTGACGGACACCAGCCGAGGAGCAGCGATGACCGATACCGATAGCGGCACGAGCCCCGCCGAGAGACTCGTCGACCTGCTCGATCTGGAGCAGATCGAGGTCAACATCTTCCGCGGGCGCAGTCCGAACGAGTCCCTCCAGCGGGTCTTCGGCGGGCAGGTCGCGGGCCAGGCCCTGGTCGCGGCGGGCCGTACGGCCGGCGGGGACCGTCCGGTGCACTCGTTGCACGCGTACTTCCTGCGGCCCGGCCGTCCCGGCGTGCCCATCGTGTACCAGGTCGAACGGGTGCGGGACGGGCGTTCCTTCACCACCCGCCGGGTGACGGCCGTCCAGCAGGGCCGCACCATCTTCAATCTGACCGCGTCCTTCCACCAGCCGGAGGAGGGCGGCTTCAGCCATCAGCTGCCGCCCAGGATCGACGCGCCCGACCCGGAGTCGCTGCCGAAGGTCGCGGACGAGATCCGCGAGCATCTGGGCTCGCTGCCGGAGCAGTTGGAGCGGATGGCGCGCCGTCAGCCCTTCGACATCCGGTATGTGGACCGGTTGCGCTGGACTCCGGAGGAGGTCAAAGACGCGGAGCCGCGCAGCGCCGTGTGGATGCGCGCGGTCGGCCCGCTGGGCGACGACCCGCTGATCCACACCTGTGCGCTGACGTACGCCAGCGATATGACGCTGCTCGACGCGGTCCGTATCCCGGTGGAACCGCTGTGGGGGCCGCGCGGCTTCGACATGGCCTCGCTCGACCACGCGATGTGGTTCCACTGCCCGTTCCGCGCCGACGAGTGGTTCCTGTACGACCAGGAGTCCCCGATCGCGACGGGCGGCCGCGGCCTGGCCCGCGGCCGGATCTACGACCGCGCGGGCCAGCTATTGGTATCGGTCGTCCAGGAAGGCCTCTTCCGCCCGCACGCCTGATGACCTGGCGATCCGTATGGCACCGAGCGGGCGGGGCCGGGTGGCTCATACGGACAGGGCGAGGCTTGCGGGCAGGGCGTCGAAGGCGATCTCGCCCAGGAGGCGCAGGGTGACGTCCTCGCGGCCGTCCCGGCCGAGTCTGGTCTCGAGTTCGCGGCGGGTCTGAGCGGCCTGGTGCTGCTCGTGCTGCTGTGCGTCCGCGTCGGGGTCCTGGACGTGGCGGCACCCGGACCGGCCACGCCGCCCGGACCAGCGGATCCGGTCGAGTCCGACCGCGCCCCCGCTCCGGCGCCGGTCGGCGGCCGGAGCGCGGAGGAGCGCTGACCCGTATGACGCTCAGGGCTGGGGCGTGGGGCGGTCGCGCCACTC
Organism: Streptomyces sp. O3; assembly: GCF_054788135.1. NCBI lineage: Bacteria > Bacillati > Actinomycetota > Actinomycetes > Kitasatosporales > Streptomycetaceae > Streptomyces > Streptomyces sp. O3. Next base: position 96,799 of record NZ_JBTVYK010000002.1, on the reverse strand, counting down.
GGACAGCAGGCGCTCCACGTCGAAGGGGACCAGGCCAAGCGGCGGTCCCGGCAAGGGGCGGGCGAGGGCGGCGCGAATCTTTTCGTTGACCTCCGTCAGCAGCCGTCGAGCCTCGCGCTCCGACGTAGCCTGCTCGGCGGCGGCCAGGGTGTCCTCCGCCTCTTTGCGCAGCGCGAGCGTCGGCGGCAGCACGGACACGCCTTCGCGATGCAGCTTCCGCTTGATCCACCAGGTCTCGTCATACGGCGCGTCGGCATCGGGCAGCGGCTTGCCGAAGCCCGCCAGGTCCGAGAAGTCGCCCCGCTCCTCCGCCTCGCGGATCTGCTTGTCGACCCATGACTCGAAGCTGACGCTCGGCGGCTTGCGTTCGGTCATCGTGCGCTCCTTCCCCGACGGCGAGACCGGGACGTACGCGCCCCGGACCGGTCCTTACCGTTCACTGTAAGACGCACCGGACGCAGGCCACGCTGGAGCACCTGGAACTCCGCCGACGTACTGCGGCACCACCTGGACGCGCTGTTCGGGCCCCGCCCCGCAGGGGAGCGGGCAGGCATCGCCCACCCCGCTCCCGTCGTCACTCCCCTCACCCCCTCCTGAACCCGGCCCGCCGCCCACGCCGCAGCAGCGCGGCCACCGCCGCCGCGAGGCAGAGCGACCCGGCGAGCGCCCCCACGGCTGGCCAGACACCGCTCCCCCGCGCCGTCGCGCTCGCCGTGGTCTCGGCGTTCCGCCGCGTCCCGGCGTCCTCCTTGGTGTCCGGCCGCGCTGCCGCGGACCGTACCGAGACGGCCTCGGGGCCCGCCTTCGGCTTCGGCGGCCGCAGCGACCCGACGGGGCTCACTCGCCCAGCCGCGGCGAATCCCCAGTCCAGCAGAGACCTGGCCTCCTGGTACACGGCTCGGCCGCCACCTGCCTGTGGGTTCATCACCGAGACCACCAGAGTGCGGCCCGCCCTCCGGGCCGCGGCGATCAGGGTGTGGCCCGCCTTGGAGGTGTAGCCGTTCTTGACGCCGACGATCCCCGGATAGACCCCCACCCCATCGGCACCGGTGAGCAGACGGTTGGTGTTCTGGATCTCGTAGGACCAGCCGTCGCCAGGGAACTTGGCCACGGCGGTCCCGCTGTATTCGGCGAACTCCGGGTCCTGTAGCCCGGCCCTGCCGAAGACGGCGAGGTCGTACGCCGAGGACACCTGCCCCGGCGCGTCATAGCCGTCTGGCGATACCACCCGCGTGTCGCGGGCGCCCAGCGCTCGGGCCTTGGCCTCCATCTGCGCGGCGGTGTGCCGCCAGCCGCCGTTCATCTCGGCCAGCACATGCACCGCGTCATTGCCCGAGCTCAGGAATACGCCTCGCCACAGGTCTGCCGCACGGTAGGTGTGCCCCGCGATGACCCCGACCAGACTGCTGCCCTCGCCGATCTGGGACAGCTCCGCCTCGGTCACCTTGTGGGTCAGCCGACCGGGCAGGTGGGGCAGAACGGTGACCGCGAAGAGTGCCTTCATGGTGCTGGCCGGTGGCAGCCGCCGGTGTGCGTTCCGGGCGGCCAGTACCTCTCCGCTGTCGGCGTCGGCCACCAGCCAGGACAGGGCCGACACACCCCCTGGCAGGGCGGGCGCTCCCTGCCTTGGCCGGACCTGCGTCCCCTCACGGTCCAGGAGAGAGGAGTCGGCGGGCAGCGGCTGGGGAGGCTTGGGCTCGGCGTGGCGGGCCGCGGCTGGCGCGGGCACCAGCAGCAGGGTGCCGACGGCGAGGGACAGCGTGCCCGCCAGGGCGGTGCGCGCAGTTGATCTGACAGTCATTCAGCCAACGTAGGAACCTCCTGCCTGGTGTCGGGGTAGGCCCTGCCGACGGCGCGCCCACGGCACCCGGATGCCGCGTCCGCTCGCCCCGCGCACGCGCTCGGGGTAGCGCTCGGGCAGGTGCCGACGAGGTCAGCCAGCGGACGCCCGTCGGCGCCGTCGACGCCGTAGCCATCCGCGCGGCCCTTGAGCGGCGGGCGCGTCCGGAAGCGGGGGAACCGGGGGCGGGGGCGTGGCGGCTGGCGGCAGTGGACTGATCTCCCGCGGGCGCGGTGCGGGCCGCTGCTTCCTGGCCTCCTCCAGGTCCTGGGCGAGCGTCGTGTGCAGCCAGTGGATTTCGTCCGGGTCGTCCGCGAAGAGGATCCCCACGGCGACCTGTGTGGCGAGTGCGTCGGGCGGGCCCGGAGCGAGGTAGGGCCGCGGTCCGATCCGCCGTAGGTAGGCGCGCTCGTAGGGGTCCGGCACAGCGTCGGACACCTGCTCCGGGTCGAGCATCGACGCGGTGACGGCCGCGTGTTCCCACGCGTCACCGGCCTGGCGCGCCAGGAGGCCTCGGCGTCTTCCGCGCCAGTTGCGGGCCCGCAGGTCCTCGCCCGCCTCCAGACGGCGGCGGATGGCCTCCGGGGCGGCGCCGGTGAGCAGCGCGCCGTGCGACGGGGCGAACTCGCGTAGCTCGTCGGCGAGATAGAGCCAGACCACCGCGCGATAGCGATTCAGATAGAAGCGGACCGGGACCAGCAGTCCCGCTCGGGCCAGGCGGGTGAAGCGGCTCGCCGGAATGGCGAGCAGGGCGGCCCCTTCGGCGGTGCCGACCGTTCTGACGCGCTCGCGCAGGGCTCCGGGGAACCCCTCGGCCGCGCGCAGCCGGTCGATTTCCGAGCCGGGAACCCTGGGCCTGCCGGGCTCCGGGCCCGGCACGCCGCGGATATGGCCGAGCTGCATTCCCAGTTCGCACTCTCCGCGCCTCAGCTCGAGCTCCCGAGCGGCTCGCCCCAGCGAGTACGACGTCTCGGCCAGCCTCCCGACAGACCTCTCGACAGACCTCTCGACAAACCTCCCGACAGGCCTCTCGGCAGACGGCTTGTCAGCAGTCGTGCGAGCAGCGGTGTTTCCGGTCATGAGGACCTCCCCCGTACGATGCGATTACTCTCGGTGAAGACCGTAGCGCGGAACGCCGTCGCTCCGTCCGGCCTGTGGATAACTCTGGTGACCGGCCTGTCGGCGCAGGTCAGCGATGTGGGCGGGCCATCATGGGGCCATGGCAGAGAAGATGACCGAAGAAACCTGGCGCGCTTTCCTCTCGCACGGGACCCGGACCGGCAAGCTCTCCACCGTCCGGGCCGACGGCTCCCCGCACATCGCTCCGATCTGGTTCCTGCTCGAGGGCGACCACATCGTCTTCAACACTGGCAAGGACACGGTGAAGGGCCGCAATCTCGCCCGCGACGGACGGGTCGCCCTGTGTGTGGACGACGACCGGCCGCCGTTCGCGTTCGTGGTGGTCCAGGGCCGCGCCGAGCTGGTGGAGGATCTGACCGAGGTGCGCGCCGCGGCGACCCGGATCGCGGCCCGCTACATGGGCGCGGAGCGCGCCGAGGAGTTCGGGGCCCGCAACGGCGTGCCGGGAGAGCTCCTCGTCCGGGTCGGCCTGGACAAGGTCCTCGCCCAGGCCGACCTCGCGGCCTAGAAGACCGCGGGCCGCCTCATCCCACCGTGTCGAGCAGCCGGGCGGCGTGTGCCCGCCCGGCGTGGTCGACCAGTCGGATCAGCACTTCCTTCCCCGAGTCCCGCTCGCGTGCGTCGCACAGCACGACCGGCGTCTCCTGGTCGAGGTCGAGGGCGCGGGCGACCTCCCACGCGCCATAAGCGCGCGCCCCCGGAAAGCAGTTGACGGCCACGACGAAGGGGATGCGACGGTGCTCGAAGTAGTCCACCGCGGGGAAGCAGTCCGCGAGGCGCCGGGTGTCCGCGAGCACCACGGCGCCGAGTGAGCCCTGGGACAGCTCGTCCCACAGGAACCAGAAGCGGTCCTGTCCCGGCGTCCCGAAGAGATACAGGGACAGTCCCTCTCTGATCGTGATCCGGCCGAAGTCCATGGCCACCGTGGTGGTGGTCTTCCGTTCCACCTGCCCGGTGTCGTCCACCGACTCGCCCAGTTCGCTGAGCTGTTCCTCGGTACGCAGCGGCCGGATCTCGCTCACCGCCCCGACCAGGGTGGTCTTGCCCACCCCGAAGCCGCCCGCGACCAGGATCTTCAGCGCCAGGGCGGTCGTGTCGCCGCCCTGGGGCTCAGAGCGCTCGGAGCCCATTGATCACTTCTCTCAGGATGCGTTCGTCGGGTAGCTGTGCGGGCGGCACGGGCCGGTGCACCTTGATGCGCCCCTGCTCCAGCAGGTCACCGAGGAGCACCCGCACGACGCCCACGGGCAGGTCGGAGCCCGCGGCCAGCTCCGCGACCGACTGGGTCTCGCCCCGGCACAGCTCGATCAGGGTCCGGTGTTCGGGGCCGAGCGGGGAGTCGTGCCCGGCGTCCGGGGCGGTCGTGTCCAGCCGTACGAGGGCGATCAGGTCGAAGCGCGCGGCAGCAGGGCCCGCGCTGGTGCGGCCGCCGGTCATCGCGTAGGGGCGGACCAGCGGTCCGGCCTCGACGTCGTACCACCGACCGCCCGACCGCTGGCGGGCGGCGTCTTCCGCGCCACCGTGGGTGTTCATGGGCTGAGCCGCCCTCTTTCTCTCATCCGGCGCCGTCCGGTGCCGTCCGGCGTCGGTCATCCGGCGTCGGGCGGCTGGGCAGCGAAGCGTGGTGGCGTGTAGAGGTGCTCACCCACCCGCTTGACCAGTCGGGCCATCTCGTAGGCGATCAGCCCGATGTCGGCGTGTGCCACGGCGAGTACCGCGAGGCAGGAGCCGTCGCCCGCGGCCGCGACGAACAGGAAGCCGTCGTCCATCTCGACCATCGTCTGGTGTACGCCGCCCGCGCCGAAGTGGCGTCCGGCGCCCTTGGCCAGGCTGTGGAACCCGGAGGCGACGGCGGCCAGGTGCTCGGCGTCCTCGCGGCGCAGGGCGCTGGACGCGCCGACCGCGAGGCCGTCGTTCGACAGCACCACGGCGTGCCGGACCTCGCCCACGCGCAGCACGAGGTCGTCCAGGAGCCAGTCGAGTTCCCCGGAACGGTGGCCGGTGCCGACGCTCGGATTCTCGATCATGCGGGATCTCCTTCGCTGCTGTCACTGCCGGGTGGACGTCCCCCGCCGCGGGCCCATCCGTCGCGGTAGGCGGCCATCCGGTCCCTGGCCTGTTCCGGAGTGCGCTCCGCCGCCTCGGGTGCGGGGATCACGGGGGCGTCTGCTGGTCGCTCGGCGCGGAGTTGGGGCGCGAGGTGGGTCTGGCGTACTCGGCGCGGGAGTTCGGGGTCGGCTTCGTCGGCGGCCTGGACCGCGTCGGCGGCCTGGTCCGGGTGGGCCGTCTGGGTCAGGTGGACGGTCTGGGCCGGGTGGGCCGGGTGGACGGTCTGGGCCGGGTGGGCCGGGTGGGCGGTCTGGGCCGGGTGGGCCGGGTGGGCGGTCTGGGCCGGGGCGTCGGCCGCCGGGTGTGGTGTGTGCTGGGGGCCGTCCCCACCGCCCGCCTCGCTGGGGCGGGTAAGCGGCCTGAGCGCCGTGACACCGGGCCGGGGCGTCGGCCCGGCGGACGGGCCGAGCGCGGGACGTGCGGCCGATTCGGGCGTGGACTCGCCGTGCGGCGGGGTTCCGTGCGGCGGGGCGCCGAGCGCGGGGCCGCCGCCCGCCCTTGGCGCCGCCCCCGCGGCGGCCAGCCGCGCGTGCTCCCGCGGCGGGGCGGCCTCGTGCGGCTCGCGCGCCGGGCCAGGGCCTCTGCGCGCCGGGCCGGGGTGCCCGTGCGCGGCTTCGGGGGCCTGGGGAACGGTCGCCTGCAAAAGCGCGGTGGGCAGCAGGACGACCACGGTCGTGCCACCGTACGGGGAGGTGCGCAGATGGACCCTGATGGCGTGCCGCCCGGCCAGCCTGCTCACCACGAACAGCCCGAGGCGGTCGCTGTCGAACAGGTCCAGCGCCTCGGACTGCTCGATGCGCCGGTTGGCCTCGGCCAGTCGCTCCTTGCCCATGCCGAGGCCGCGGTCCTCGATCTCCAGCGCGTATCCGTTGCCGACGTGTTCCCCGAAAACCCGCACCTTGGTGTGCGGCGGCGAGAACTGGGCGGCGTTCTCCACGAGTTCGGCCAGCAGATGGGTGAGGTCAGCGACGGCGCCGCCCACCACGGCGGCCTCGGGAAGCTGGCGTACCTCCACGCGCGCGTAGTCCTCGACCTCGCAGACCGCGGCGCGTACGACGTCGGTCAGGGAGACCGGCACCCGCCAGGCGCGTCCCGGTGCGGCACCGGACAGAATGATCAGGCTCTCCGCGTGCCGCCGCATCCGCGTGGTCAGGTGGTCGAGGCGGAAGAGGTCGCTCAGCTCGTCCGGGTCGTCAGACCGGCGTTCCATCGAGTCGAGCAGGTTGAGCTGACGGTGGACCAGGACCTGGCTGCGGCGGGCGAGGTTGACGAAGACGCCGGAGACGCCGCTGGCGAGTTCGGCGCGCTCGACCGCCGCGCGCAGGGCGGCGCGGTGCACGGTGCCGAGCGCTTCGGAGACCTGGCCCGTCTCGTCGTCGGCGCGCGGCCCCGGTGGCGCCTCGGCACGGATGTCGAGTTCTTCTCCGGCGCGCAACCGGCGCATGGCCTGCGGGAGTTTGTGCCGGGCGATCTCCAGTGCGCTGTTGCGCAGGCTGATCAGCTCGATGACCAGGGCGCGTCCGATGCGTACGGAGATCACCAGCGACGCGACGACGGCGAGCAGCCCGAGCAGCACCGCGGCGCCCGCCGTGGTCAGCACCCCGCGCGTGAGGGGGTCGGCGCGCTCCGCGGCGCGGCGTGCGGCGCCCGCCTCGATCGCGCGCAGGTCGTCCCGTACGGCCGCGTACGCCGTGTCCCAGGTCCCGGCCTTGAGCACGTCGGCGGCCTCGCGTCCGGGCGGCGCGGCCAGCAGCCGGTCCTCGACGGCGCGCACCGTGGCGTACGCGCGGGACTTCGCGAGTTCCCGCCAGGCGGCGCGGTCGGGTGCCGGCAGGTCCTGGACGGCGGCGGCGGTCGTGGTCCGCCGGGCCTCGGCCGTGCCGATGAACCCGCGCAGCCGTTCCCCGTCGATGGAGTCGGCCGGTTCGGCGGCCGCCAGCAGCGCGTCCTGGCGCGCGAGGAGTTCACCGGCGCGGGAGAATTCGAGCAGCACGCGCGCGTCGGAGCCCGGTTCGGCGTCCTGGAGGCCGGTGAGGGCGCCGCCGACCCCGAAGGCGGTCTGGATGGTCTGGGTGTACCGCTCGTACGCCGTGTCCCCGTCGGCGTCGCGGTCCAGGACCGTGGTGCGCAGAGGCTTGAGGGCTTGGGCCCGCGCGACGAACGACGTGAGCCGTCCGGACACGGTCTCGGGGAGTCGGCCGCCGTCGGCGACGGTGTGCCGTCGGCCGAGCCGGAGCGCGTCCACGGCCCGGTCGGTGCTCTTGGCCCGCTTCCTCAGCGCCTCGCCGCGACGGGGGTCCGGCTCGGCGGCGTAGCGTACGGCGGCGACGCGTTCGGCCTGGAGCGCGGCGACGGCTGTGGTGAGCGGGGTGCGTATCTGCGCGTCGACCCGCTGTGTCTCCCGTAACCGTGCCACGTCCTGGGCGGTGCTGACGGTGGCGAAGGCCCACAGGCCCAGGAGCGAGACCACGGGCACCATCAGCAGGCAGACGATCTTCGCGCGTACGGTCCTGGCGCGCGGCCACAGTCGCCCGCCCTGCCGTCCGCTCAGTGGGCGTGCGACGGTCCGCGGGGGCGGTGTCTCCGCGTCGGGCCGCTCGTCGGCGGGCGCGCCCGCGTGTGCGCGTCGGCCGCGGGTGGGGGGCTCGGGTGGCGCGGGTGGCGCGGGTGGTTCTGACGGCGTTTCTGGGGTGGGTGGAGTGGGTGGCATGGGTTCTGTCGGTTCCATCCGGTATGGAAATGGGGTCGGGGTGTCGTGCCCCGAGCGGCGGAACGGGCCGCGTCGACCAGGTGCGATCGGGTCTCGCGCGAGGCCCGGCGGTCACCGGTCAGCGGACGGCGCTCATGGTCGGCCGCTGTGCCGAAGCGGAGGCCGCGCGCTCTCCCGCCGTAGGGGAGAGCGCGACGAAGGCCGAGGTCAGGAAGAGATAGGAGCCGAGGCCGACGGCGAGGGGGAAGATGAACTGCATCGCCGTGGCCCCGGCCAGGACCTCGCTGGAGGGCGCGACGCGCACGCTCACCGCCATCATCCCGGTGTAGTGCATGCTGCTCACCGCCCCGCCCATGACCAGCGAGGCGACCCCGACCGCGAGCGGCGACCTGATGTGCAGGGCCGCCCACAGCGCCGCCGTCGCGGCGACCACGGCGATCACCACCGAGAGCCCGACGAGTACGGGGTCGTAGCTCACCGTGCCGTGCAGCCGCAGCGCCGCCATGCCCAGGTAGTGCATGCTCGCGACGCCGAGCCCGGTGGTGAGCCCGCCGAGCGCGAGCGCGCGGCCGCGCCGCCGGTCGTAGCCGACGGTGAAGACTCCGCCGCCGACCACGAGCATCGCGACGAGCAGGCTCAGCAGGGTCAGCGGTACGTCGTAGCGGATGTCCGTGCCGCTGACGCCGAAGCCGAGCATCGCCACGAAGTGCATCGTCCAGATTCCGGCGCCGATCGCGGAGGCCGCCGTGATCAGCCAGTTGCGGCGCGACCTTCCGGTGGCGGCGAGCGCGCGCACCGTGCAGCGCAGCCCGAGAGCGGCGCCGATGCACGCCATCGCGTACGACAGTACGGGTGTCAGCCAGCCGAAGGTGGCGTGGTCCAGGTGTCCCATGGCCCCAGGACGCTAGTCCCGACAGGGGCGCACAACAGGGGCGCATTTTGAAAGTTGCCGGAATATGACATGGATATGTTTGTGAACGATCGCGTCAGGGTCGAACGTGCGCACCCAGATAGATGTACGGCCTATCGCACTCACAGCCGGAGGTCCTCGAGGCGGGCGCGGAGTGCGGATGCGGAATCATGAAGCGCATGAGCAGTGACCCCACAGATGTCCAGGAGTTCTTCACGGCGCGCGCGGCCGACTGGGACGCCCGCTTCCCCGACGACGGGCCCGTGTACGAGACGGGAGTGGCCGCGCTCGAACTGCGTCCCGGTGACGCCGTGCTCGACGCGGGCTGCGGCACCGGACGCGCGCTGCCCCCGCTGCGCCGGGCCGTGGGGCCGTCCGGTGTGGTGATCGGCGCCGATCTGACGCCCGCCATGCTGGCGGCCGCGGTGCGGGCCGGGCGGGACGGCGACGGGCGGCTGCTGCTCGCCGATGTGGCGCGGCTGCCGCTGCGCGACCGGTCGCTGGACGCCGTGTTCGGCGCGGGGCTCGTCTCGCACCTTCCGGAACCCGCCGATAACCTGCGGGAGTTGGCCCGCGTGGTACGTCCGGGCGGGCGGCTGGCGCTCTTCCACCCCATCGGCCGGGCCGCGCTCGCGGCACGGCAGGGCCGCCAGATCACGCCGGGCGACCTGCGGGCCGAGGCCAACCTCCGTCCGCTGCTGGCCTCTTCGGGCTGGCGGATGACGCGGTACGTCGACGAGGACGCCCTCTTCCTGGCGCTGGCGGTGCGGGAGGGTTGATCGGCCCCGACGGGCTGGCGTGCCGCGCGGTCACCGCCCTCGCGCGGGAGCGTGCCGGTGGCGGCGGCGAACTCCAGGCGCTCGCGGACCTCGCGCGGGGTGCGCGGGCGGTAGCCGGGGCCGCCGCAGCACCCCTGACGGAAGCGGACTCCGGCGTTCAGTACGGCGGTCAGGGCGCGCCAGGCCGCGGTGTCGCGACGCGGCGGAACCGCGAGCGCGGAGCCCGCGTTGAGGAGCGCGCCGCCGCACCGGGGGCATACATCGCGGCGTACGCGCGCGTAGTCGGGCGCCTTCTTGTACGCGGCGCGGCAGGGTGCGCAGACGAAGTGGCGCCGGGCCATGACGCGCAGCCTACGAGCGCCCCCGCCCCGAGGCGAGCGGATTTCGTCGGCTCCGGAGGCGGGCGCCGGGGTCTCGACGCCGTGATTACCGGCTAGTAGGGTGCGCCGACGGTGTGCGGAACGAGACGGTACGACACGGAGGGGGTCGCCATGGCCGGTACGGACGAGGCGCCGGTCGACCACGGGCCCGCCGGCCGCGCGCCCGGCGACGAGGCATCGGGTGCACCCGGCGACGACGCGCTGCATGTGCTGACCGCGGTGCTGTTGACGCCCGCGCAGTTCCCGAGCGTGCTCGGGGACGACTACCCGCAGGCCTGTGCGGCTCTCGGCCTGCCGCCGGTCCCCGACGGATACGGCCTGGTACTCGGCCAGGACGGGAGCGGCGCGCGGTGGACCGTGGCGGTGGACGACGTGTCGCTGGTGGCCGTCGCGATCGCGTCCTGGGATTGCGGAATGGAGTACGACCTGGCCCCGGACGAGCGCACGATGGTCGCCACGCTGGGCGGCTGGCCGCTGGCGCTCGCCGTCGCCGCGCCGGGTGCGCCCGCCCCGCATGACCCGCGGCCCGAGCCCGGTGCGGCCGACTGGCCGGTGCTGGCGCCGCCCGACACCGAAGGCTGGGGACCCGCGCAGCGGCGGCTGGGCGCGGACGAGATCGCCCGGCAGTGGGCGGCCTGGCGGGAGCAGATCGACGACGCGGACTTCGCCTCGGACTCCCCATCGGCCGCGGAACCCGGCGCTGACGCCACTGAAGCCGCCGCGGCGGCCACAACGGCGGGAACCACGCCCCGGAGCGTGCGGCAGGTGCTGGACGAGGCGCGCGCGTACACGACGACGCCCCCGCCACTCGGACGGGTGCGCTCCTCGTTCGCCGGACAGGACGTCAGGACGCTGCGGGTCGACGGCCCCGGCTGGTCCCTGGTCGCCAGGACCGACGACATCGCGTTCATCCTTCTCGACGAGGACCCCGGACAGGTGCTGCCCGTGGGCCGGGGCCCCGAGCTGCCCGGACTGCTCGACGCCCTCGACCGCATAGCCGTGCGCCCCGCCTGAACCGGTGCCGGATCAGGCGGGCCGGGGCCTGTCCGGCGGATCAGGCCGACGCGCCCCAGGCCCGATCCGCCGGACGGCCCCAACGGGTCAGTGGCCGATCTCCTTGCGGCTGGCGTTACGCAGCCTGCGCCGCTGGGACGGGTCGAGCGTCATATACGCCGCCGCGGGCACCCCGACCACGATGAGCAGCACGGCCCAGAGGGGCAGCCATATCCACAGGAAAAGCCCGACCGCCACTCCCCCTACGGCGATCTTCGCGGTATTCGACATGTGCGTCGCCTCCTTCGCGGCTGCTGCCGCTCTCTGATGGTGAGAACGGCCTCGCGTCCGCCGTAGTTCCAGTGTGGACCCCTGACGCAACCCTGACGTCGTACCCCTACGCGCCCCTGAGAGGCTCACCAAGCAAAGGTGATGGAGATCATGCCCGGCAACGTCCACATGCCCCCTCAGATGATGTATGGTCGGCGACTCCGCATCCAGTAGTCAAATTTGAGGAATGCGCATCACTGTGCCTAGGTTTCCCACGGCAACACCCGCAGAGATCTCCGAACTCGCCCACTGCTCCGTGGTCTTCCTGCCCGCCGACCCCGCGCGAACCGGCCGGGTCGCCTTCTGGCATCCCGACGGCAGCCAGCCGCCGACCACCGCCGCGGGCTCGGCGGACGCGCTGACCGTCGTGCTGCCCGGCGCCGCCGGGGTCGCGCCGCTGCGGGTGCCCGCGCGGGTGCTGGAGACCCGGACCGCGCTGCCCGTGCTCACCCGCGCGCGGACCGTGCCCGGAGCGCATCCGGCCGCCGCCTTCTGGGGTGCGGCGGCGCTCCTCGCTCTGCGGTTCACCGCGCGGGGCCTGCTGCTGCCCGGCCTCTCCGCGGCCGCGCACGACGCCTGGCGGGCCGGCCCGCTGGGCGCCGAAGAGTTCGCCCGGCTGCGTGAGCTGGCCGCCGCGATGCCGCCCGCCGCACACGCCGTGCCCCTGCCGGGCCCTGGCGCCCCGCGCCTCGCCGAACCCGAGTCGCTGCTGCGCGACTTCCTGGACGCCGTCGCCGACAGCCTGCCCCGTTCTCCGGCCGCGCCGCTGGCCACCGGGCACCCGGCCTTCGCGGCGGCGTCGCCCCAGCGCATTCCCGGCCAGCGGGCCTGGGCCGCGGATGTGGCGGCCGGTCACGACACGGGCGTGCGGGTCTCGCTGCGCGTCGAGGTGCGCGGGCTCACGGACGGCTCTGCCGACGCGAGCGGGCCGACGTTCCGCGCCGTACCGCAACTGCACAGCGTGCACGACCCCGCGCTGGTCGCCGACGCCGCGGAGGTGTGGGCGCGGTCCGGGGCGACCGCACGGTCCTTCGGCCCGCGTACCGAGCTGGACGCGCTGCTCGCCCTGCGCCGCGCGGCCCGCGCCTGGCCGCCGCTCGCACCGCTGTTGTCGGCCGCCGTACCCGACGCGATCGAGCTGGCCGACGAGGAGGTCACCGAGCTGCTCGGCGCGGCCGCGCGGGCACTCTCCGGGGCCGGCGTCGAGGTGCACTGGCCCCGGCAGCTGGCCCGTGAACTGACCGCGTGGGCCACAGTCGGGCCGCCCTACGACGCCTCGGGCGGCGACAGCCCGGCGGCCGTGGACGCCTGGGGCACGGTGGACCCCGTGAGCTCGTCGGACGGCTCGGACCAGGACGACAGGGGCCCGGCCAAGGCCGCGTCCGACACCCCGTCCTTCCTCGCCGCCGACGCCCTGCTCGCCTTCGACTGGCGGTTCGCCCTGGGCGGGCAGCGGCTGACCCGCGCGGAACTCGACCAACTCGCCGAAGCCCACCGCCCCGTGGTGCGGCTGCGCGACCAGTGGGTGCTCATCGACCCCGACGAGGCGCGACGCGCGCGTGCCCGGCAGGACCACAAGGTCACACCGGTCGACGCGCTGAGCGCGGTGCTGACCGGCTCGGCCGAGGTCGACGGGCGACACGTGGACGTCACCCCGACGGGATGGCTGGCCAGCCTGCGCGAGCGGCTGGCCAGCCCCGAGACCGCCACGCCCGTCGCCCAGCCGGACACGCTCGCGGCCACTCTGCGCGACTACCAGGCGCGCGGCCTGTCCTGGCTGGCCACGATGACCTCGCTCGGGCTCGGCGGCTGCCTCGCGGACGACATGGGGCTCGGCAAGACGATCACTCTGATCGCCCTGCATCTGCACCGGCAGCGCGACAAGGCGTCCGCGGGCCCCACCCTCGTGGTGTGCCCCACCTCGCTGATGGGCAACTGGCAGCGCGAGATCGAGAAGTTCGCGCCCGGCGCCCCGGTCCGCCGCTTCCACGGCGCCTCGCGCGATCTGGACGCCCTGGCGGACGGCGCGTTCGTGCTCACCACATACGGCACCATGCGGCTCGACGCCCGGCAACTGTCCCAGGTCACCTGGGGGATGGTCGTCGCGGACGAGGCCCAGCACATCAAGAACCCGTACTCCGCCACCGCCAAGCAGCTGCGCACCATCGGCGCCCGCGCGCGCGTGGCGCTCACCGGCACCCCGGTGGAGAACAACCTCTCCGAGCTGTGGGCGATCCTCGACTGGACCACGCCCGGACTGCTCGGCCGCCTCGGCGCCTTCCGCTCCCGCTACGCGCGCGCCGTGGAGAGCGGCACCGACCCGGCCGCCGCCGAGCGGCTCGGCAGGCTCGTACGCCCCTTCCTGCTGCGCCGCCGCAAGTCGGATCCGGGGATCGCGCCCGAGCTGCCGCCCAAGACCGAGACCGACCGCGCCGTCTCGCTCACCCCGGAGCAGACCGGCCTGTACGAGGCAGTGGTGCGCGAGACGATGGCCGAGATCGCCGCCGCCGACGGAATGGAACGGCGCGGCCTGGTCGTCAAGCTGCTGACGGGACTCAAGCAGATCTGCAACCACCCGGCGCAGTTCCTCAAGGAGGAGCGGCCCGCCGTCTCCGGGCGCTCGGGCAAACTGGAGCTGCTGGACGAGCTCCTGGACACGATCCTCGCCGAGGAGTCGAGCGTGCTGGTCTTCACGCAGTACGTGCGGATGGCTCGGATCGTGGAGCGGCATCTGGCGGCCCGCGGCGTGCCGACGCAGTTCCTGCACGGCGGCACGCCCGTACACGAACGCGAGGCGATGGTACGGCGCTTCCAGGACGGCGAAGCCCCCGTCTTCGTGCTGTCGTTGAAGGCCGCGGGCACGGGGCTCAACCTGACCCGCGCCGAGCATGTCGTGCACTACGACCGCTGGTGGAACCCGGCCGTCGAAGCGCAGGCCACCGACCGCGCGTACCGCATCGGGCAGACCCGTCCGGTACAGGTGCACCGGCTGATCGCGGAGGGCACGGTCGAGGACCGCATCGCCGAGATGCTGGAGAGCAAACAGGGGCTCGCGGACTCCGTACTCGGCTCCGGCGAGGCCGCACTGACCGAACTCACCGACGCGGAACTGGCCGATCTGGTCGAGCTGCGAGGAGGCGCCCGATGAGCGACGCGTACGCGGACTACGAAGAGCACGCAGACCACGAAGAGCACGACGATCGCGCAGAGCACGACGATCGCGGGGCTCGCGCGGAGGGCGAGCGCACCTTCGCCACGCTGCCCCCGGTCCACGGCCGCGGCTTCGCGACCTCCTGGTGGGGACGCGCCTGGCTGAAGGCTCTGGAGGACACGGCGCTGGACTCCCAGCAGGTCAAGACGGGGCGCAGGCTGGCGCGGGCCGGGGCGGTCGGCGCCGTGTCGGTGCGCCCCGGCCGGATCACGGCGGTCGTGCGGGACCCGGATCGTGCCACCCACCGCTCCGACGTGCTGCTGCAGCGGCTCGACGCGGACGCGTGGGACCGTTTCCTGGACATGGCCGTCGAGCGCGCCGGGCATATCGCCGCGCTGCTCGACCACGAGATGCCGCCGCACCTGGTGGAGGACGCGGCGGCCGCGGGGGTCGAACTCCTGCCGGGGATCGGCGATCTGGAGCCGGAGTGCGACTGTGACGCGTGGGACCACTGCGGGCATACGGCGGCGCTCTGCTACCAGTTGGCGGGGCTGCTCGACGAGGACCCGTTCGTCCTGCTGCTGATGCGCGGACGCGGCGAGCACGAACTCCTGGACGAGCTGCGGGCGCGCAGCGTCGCCCGTGCCGCGCCCGACGAGCCCGCCGCCGACGCGACGGCGTCGCCGGACGCCCCAGAGGGGGTGTCGGCTGAGGAGGCGTACGCCCTGGGGGGCGTCCTGCCTCCGCTGCCCGCTCCCCCGGCACTGCCCGACGCACCGGGCACGCCGCCCGGCCTGGACACCGAGACCGAGCCCGCGCCCGGCCTCGATGTGGCGGCCCTGGCGGTACTCGCCGCCGACGCGGCAGCGGCGGCGCACCGGCTGCTGGCCGAGGCGCTGTCGCCCGGCCACGCGGAGCAGCCGGTCACGGCGGAGCCCACGCCGGAGCAGGACGCGGTACGGCTGGCCGCGGCGGTGGGCGGGGCCGACGGCCGGACGGCCCCGGTGATCGCCGCGCCGGTCGCCGAGGCGATCACCGCGCGGCTCGCCGCCGGGTCCGGGCGGGACCGCGAGGGGCTCGCGCTCGCCGTACGGGCCTGGGAGTACGGCGGTGCGGCGGCCCTGCCCGTACTCGAGGAGGAGTGGACCCCGCGGGGGGACGCGCTGGCACGCGCGCGTGCCGCGCTGGACACGGCCTGGGACGGGGACGAGCGGCCGCGCCTGCGTGCCGCGCGCAACCGATGGACCGTCGTCGGCGCTCAGGTCCAGCTCCGGTACGGCCGGGACGGGCGCTGGTGGCCCTACCGCAAGGAACGCGGCCGCTGGACGCCCGCCGGCACCGCCGCGTACGACCCGGCCACGGCGCTGGCGGCGGCCGTGGCGGCGGGGACGGGCGGCGCGTAGCGGCGCGGCCGCGCCGTCACATTCCGGGAACGCGCCGAGTGCGGACCCTCGTACGGGACGTACTCAGGTCTGCGCCCGGTGTGGCGAAAGGAGTCCCCCTGCTGGAGCGGAGCCGAGAACTTGCGGCGCGTGCATGGCGTCGCGGGCAGAGTCGCGGGGCAGACGGGAGTGGTCGGACCGGCCCTCGCCCGTCCCGCCGTCGGCTCGACGCGCGGCAGGGCGGGCGGCGGCCGCCCGTGCCCAGGCGGCCGCCGTCCGGGCCACCGGCGCCCCTCACGGGGCACGCCCCAGCCCTCACGGGACCATCCCGCCGTGAGCGACAGGGCGTGACGCGGGGCGAGTCGCGCGCGGACGGTCTCGTACCCCCAGGCGCGCCCCGTCTGCCCCGCGCCTCAGCCGCGTGCCCCCAGCAGGTGGTCCATCGCCAGCTGGTCCAGGTGCTCGAAGGCCATGCCCCGCGCGGCAGCCCCCGCCGCGTCGAAGTCCTCGAAGGCGGACCGGTCGGCGAGCAGCCCGGCGAGCCCGTCGCCCGCCGTCGGCAGCGCCAACTGGTCCAGTCGGGACGCCCGCAGCGCGCCTTGGACCTCGGGGTCGGCCCGGAAGGCGGCGGCCCGCTCCCGCAGGATGAGGTAGTTGCGCATACAGCCCGCGGCCGATGCCCACACTCCGTCGGCGTCCTCCGTGCGCGGCGGCTTGAAGTCGAAGTGGCGCGGGCCCGCGTACCCCGCGCTCTCCAGGAGGTCGACCAGCCAGAACGCGGACCGCAGGTCCCCGGCCCCGAAGCGCAGGTCCTGGTCGTACTTGACGCCGCTCTGCCCGTTGAGGTCGATGTGGAAGAGCTTGCCCGCCCACAGGGCCTGGGCGATCGAGTGCGGGAAGTTCAGCCCCGCCATCTGCTCATGGCCGACCTCCGGGTTGACCCCGTACAGCTCTGGGCGCTCAAGGCTCTCGATGAAGGCGAGCGCGTGCCCGACCGTGGGCAGCAGGATGTCACCGCGGGGCTCGTTCGGCTTGGGTTCGAGCGCGAAGCGCAGGGCGTAGCCCTGGGTCGTGACGTACTCGCCGAGCAGGTCGAACGCTTCCTTCAGCCGGTCAAGCGCCACACATACGTCCTTGGCCGCTCCGGACTCCGCACCCTCGCGGCCGCCCCACGCCACGTACACCTCGGCGCCGAGTTCGGCCGCGAGGTCGATGTTGCGCAGGGTCTTGCGCAGCGCGTAGCGGCGTACGTCGCGGTCGTTGGCGGTGAAGGCGCCGTCCTTGAAGACGGGGTGCGTGAACAGGTTCGTCGTGGCCATCGGCACCTTGAGGCCGGTCGCGTCGAGCACCTGCCGGAACCGTTTGACGTGCGCGTCGCGCTCGGTGCCCGACACGCCGAAGGGAATCAGATCGTCGTCGTGGAAGGTGACGCCGTACGCGCCGAGCTCGGCGAGCCTTCGTACGCTCTCCGCGGGGTCGAGCGGGGCGCGGGTCGCGTCGCCGAAGGGGTCCCGGCCCTGCCAGCCGACCGTCCACAGGCCGAAGCTGAACTTGTCCTCATGGGCGGGTACATAACTCATCCCGGCTTCTCCCTCACTGACGAGACTGACCCCGACTATTTTGTCATGACACTTAACAAACTAGTATCCGGGAGCATCGCGGGGAAGGCAACGACACCTCGAACGTCGAACGGAGAGCGCGATGTCAGCAGCCGATGGTCCCCTGGTCGTCGGCGTGGACAGCTCCACGCAGTCCACCAAGGTCCTGGTCGTCGACGCGGCGACGGGCACCGTCCTGGCGAGCGGACGGGCCCCGCACACCGTGTCCGCCGGTCCCGGCCGGGAGAGCGATCCGATCCAGTGGTGGGGCGCGCTCACCGAGGCGGTACGGCAGTGCGGTGACGTCGCGCGCGAGGCCGCGGCGGTGTCCGTGGCCGGGCAGCAGCACGGCCTGGTCACGCTCGACGCGGACGGCGCCCCGGTCCGCCCGGCCCTGTTGTGGAACGACGTACGCCCGGCGCCTCAGAACACGCGGCTGATCGAGCGCCTCGGCGGTGCCAAGGTCTGGGCGGAGCGGATCGGCAGCGTGCCCGCGCCCGCCTTCACCGCGGCCAAGTGGGGCTGGCTGCGCGAACACGAGCCGGACGCGGCGGCCGCGACCGCCGCCGTCCGGCTGCCGCACGACTACCTGACCGAGCGGCTCACCGGCTACGGCACCACCGACCGGGGTGACGCGTCCGGCACGGGCTGGTGGGCCGGGCCCACCGAGGCGTACGACGCGGAGGTCCTCGCGCTCGTCGGCCTGGACCCGGCCCTGCTGCCCCGCGTGGTGCGTCCGGGCGAGGTCGCCGGGACCGTACGGGACCTGCCGGAACTCCCGTTCGCCAAGGGGACCCTGGTCGCCGCGGGCACCGGCGACAACGCGGCGGCCGCGCTCGGGCTCGGCCTGCGTCCGGGCACGCCGGTGCTCAGCCTGGGCACGTCGGGGACCGTGTTCGCGGTGTCGCGGCACCGCCCCGCCGACCCCACCGGCACGGTCGCGGGCTTCGCCGACGCGCGCGGCGACTGGCTGCCGCTGGCCTGCACGCTGAACTGCACCCTGGCCGTCGACCGGATCGCGGCCCTGCTGGGCCTGGACCGCGAGGCGGTCGAGCCGGGCGGCGGTGCGACGCTGCTGCCCTTCCTGGACGGCGAGCGGACCCCGAACCTGCCGCACGCCTCGGGCCTGGTGCACGGGCTGCGGCACGCCACCAGCGGCGGGCAGCTGCTCCAGGCGGCGTACGACGGTGCGGTGTTCGCCCTGCTCCAGGCCCTGGATCTGGTGCTCGCCACGGACGCGGGCGCGGGAACGGGTACGGACACGGGAACGGGTACGGACACGGGTACGGGCACGAGCGCCGCCGAGACTCCGCTGCTGCTGATCGGCGGCGGTGCCCGCGGCGCCGCCTGGCAGCAGACCGTACGCCGTCTCTCCGGCCGCCCGGTGCAGGTGCCGGACGCCGACGAGCCGGTGGCACTCGGTGCCGCCGCGCAGGCCGCGGGGCTGCTGACCGGCGAGGACCCGGCGGCCGTCGCACGCCGCTGGGGCGGTGCGCGGGGGCCGGTGCTCGACCCGGTGGCGCGGGACGAGGAGACGTGGGAGCGGATCTCCTCGCTGCTGGCCGGTGCGGAACCGCTCCTCGGCGGAGGGTTGGCAGACTGACGGCGTGAACTCTCCACTCCCCCAGCCGAACCCGCCGCTGCCCCACACCCAGCGGGGCATCAGACGCCGCAACCTCTCCCTGGTGCTCCACACCGTCGCCGCCGACGGCCCGCTGTCCCGCGCCTCGGTCGCCTCCCGGATCGGGCTCACCAGGGCGGCCGTGTCCACGCTCGTGGACGAGCTGGTCCGCGCGGGCCTGATCGTCGAACTCGGTCCCGAGCAGCGGACCGGCGCCGTGGGCCGCCCAGGAAGCGCCCTGGCGCTCAGCGAGCGCGGCCCGGTCGGGATCGGGGCGGAGATCGGCGTCGACCATCTCGCCGCGTGCGCCGTGGACCTGCACGGCGCCGTACGGGCCAGGGCGGTCCTGGACAGCGGCAACCGGGGCCGTGCGCCAGAGCCCGTGCTGACGGAACTCGCCCGCCTGATCAAGGAGGTGACCGAGACGGCCCGCGCGTCCGGCCTGCGGCCCGCGGGGCTCGGTGTCGCGGTGCCGGGCCTGGTGGCCCGCGACGCGCGGACCGTGGTCCGCGCGCCCAACCTCGGCTGGACCCAGGTGGACCTCGGCCAGCGCCTCCGGGGCCCCCTGCCGCCGCGCGTCGACAACGAGGCGAACCTGGGCGCGCTAGCCGAACTCTGGCTCGGCGGCGGTCGGCCGCACACCGGCGCACCGGCCGACGCTGGCACACGGACGGCCGGCGACGCGTCGGCGTCCCGTGACACGATGACGACCGACCGGGCACCGGCGACCGGCAGCACCCCGGCGACCGGCAGCGCCGAGGAGTCGCGGGACTTCCTGCACGTCTCCGCCGAGATCGGGATCGGCGCCGCCGTGGTCGTGGACGGCCGCCTGCTGCGCGGGGCCCGCGGCTTCGCGGGCGAGTTGGGCCATGTGCCGGTACATCCCGAAGGGCCCGACTGTCCGTGCGGCGGACGGGGCTGCCTGGAGCAGTACGCGGGCGCCGAGGCGGTCCTGCGGGCCGCTGGCCTGCCGCCGGGCGAGGGCCGGATCGAGCTGCTCGCCGCGCTCGCCGACGACGGCGACGAGCGGGTACGCCGTGCGCTGCACGACGCCGGGTCCGCGCTGGGCATCGCGGTCTCGGGCGCGGTCAATCTCCTCGACCCGCAGACGGTGGTGCTCGGCGGGGCGCTGTCCCGGCTCGCGCCATGGCTGCTGCCCGCCATGGAACGGGAGTTGCGCCGCCGCACCGCGGACCCCCAACGGCCCGACGGCGCATCGGTGACGGTGTCCCGGATCGGCTCCGACGGGCCGCTGCTCGGGGCGGCCCACGCGGTCGTCCAGGCGGTCCTGGACGACCCGGCGTCGGTCACGACTCACTAGACCCTGCCGTCACACTCCCGCCGTCCGCCCGGAGGGCGGTACCGCGCCCGGACACGGCGCACGTGCCGGACGGCTAGTCGGTCCGTTCCGTACGGGCCACGATGGGCGCCCGAGCGCGCAGCGCCGTGCGCGTCGGTGCACCGCCGACAGCGGGAGGCCGAGTTGACAGATCCGTGGGTGGCCCTGGAACCCGGCAGCGACCCGCCGAACGGGTGCGCCGACTAGGCCGTGCCCACACGGACTTCGTCACGGCGGGCACGGTCGCCAGAGCCGTGCGCCCCGTGGTGGCGAACTCCTGGCGGCGCTCGGTCCGGGCCAGAGTCAGCCCGGACGGCACCGCGCGCGTGGAGCTCGCCGACGGCGAACTCGGCTCCTACCGGGCCGAACACCCCCTGGCGCGCGTCCCGGACCCGGACCCGTGCCGGGCGGATGAACTTCGTACCGGGCGCTCGCTGGGCGGAGTCCGCGGTGGGCGCCAACGCTCCGGGCACCGCGGAGTCGGTGAACGCCGTCTGCAAGTGCCGCAAGCACTGCTGGAGCGGCACGGAGGAGACATCGGTGCGGGCGGCCAGGGCGAGGTTGCAGACCTTTCGGACGCAGCCGAACGTGCGCGACAGCTCAGCTGCCTGCTCGTCCGTGGGACAGTCCGGGAAGGGTTCCTGCCCGGAGGGCGCGGCAGGGCGGGGAGGTCAGCGGTCCGCGGTCACGCGTGGCGGCTGGGCGTGATGTCGGTCATCTCGAAGTCCGCCTTCGCCGCTCCGCAGTCGGGGCAGGACCAGTCGTCGGGGATGTCCTGCCAGCGGGTGCCGGGGGCGATGCCCTCCTCGGGCCAGCCCTCCGCCTCGTCGTAGACGAATCCGCACGCCAGGCACTGCCAGGTCTTCATGGTGTGCTCTCCCTCAGATTCTCGAAGTCGGTCTTCTCGCGTACCCCGCAGTCCGGACACGGCCAGTCGTCCGGCACGCCGGTCCACGGCGTGCCGGGCGGGAAGCCCTCGCGTGGGACGCCGAGCCGCTCGTCGTACACGAAGTCGCAGACCGGGCAGCGGTAGCGGCTCATACGGCCGCCCCGTACCGCTCGCGCTTGTTCGGCTGCACATTGGCCAGGGACACGTCGCCGCCGTAGTGCGCCAGGACTCGGTGGTCCATCACCCGGCGCCACAGGGGCGGGAAGTAGGCCAGGACGATCATTCCCGCGTAGCCCGTGGGGAGTTCGGGGGCCTCGTCGAGGTGGCGCAACGCCTGGTAGCGGCGGGTGGGGTTGGCGTGATGATCGCTGTGGCGCTGGAGGTGGTAGAGGAACACGTTGGAGGCGACGTTGTCGCTGTTCCAGCTGTGGCGTGCGGCGCAGCGCTCGTAGCGGCCCGACGCGGTGCGCTGGCGCAGCAGACCGTAGTGCTCGGTGTAGTTGATGACCTCCAGCAGGCAGAAGCCGAAGACGGCCTGGAAGAGCAGGTACGGCAGGACTCCGGGGCCGAAGCCGACGGCGAGGGCGGCGAACAGGGCCGCGGACATCGCCCAGGCGTTGAGCACGTCGTTGTGCAGGGTCCACGGGCTCTTGCCCAGGCGTCCCAGCCGGGTGCGCTCCAGCCGCCAGGCGGAGTGCAGGCTGCCGTGCACGGTACGCGGCAGAAAGCGCCAGAAGCTCTCGCCGAGGCGGGCGCTGGCCGGGTCCTCGGGAGTGGCGACGCGGACGTGGTGGCCACGGTTGTGCTCGATGAAGAAGTGCCCGTACAGCGTCTGGGCGAGGGCGGCCTTGGACAGCCAGCGCTCCACGGACTCCTTCTTGTGTCCCAGCTCATGGGCGGTGTTGATGCCGATGCCCGCGACCCCGCCGAGTGTGACGGTCAGCGCGAGACGGTCCGGCCAGGACAGCCCGCCGCCGGTCAGCAGCCAGCAGCCGAAGACCAGGCCGGTGTACTGCAGAGGCAGATAGAGGTAGGTGCACCAGCGGTAGTAGCGGTCTCTCTCCAGCCAGGCCAGGGCCCTGTCGGGCGGGTTGACCGAGTCCTTGCCGATCATCTGGTCGACGACCGGGAAGACCACGTACAGCACGATGATCCCGGACCACCAGAAGAACCCAGCTCCGGTGACCGTCACCAGGCCCCAGGCGATGAACGGGAACGCGGGGACGACCAGTCCGAACAGCCAGTAGTAGCGCTTGGGGTCCCGCCAGTGCGGCTCGGGTGTCGGTGCCGCCTCCGCCATGAGAGGTCCTCCTTCACCGGGGAAGTACACCTGAGGTTTCGACTGTCCAGTAGTTAGACACTCGTGAAGTGATGTGTCAACGCCTTGGGCGGAGACCGGGCGCGTTCTAGAGTGAGCCCACCATGAAGCGCTATCGACAGTCCGTTCGGACCCTGCTCCGCAACCAGGTGCTTGACGCCGCGTACGCGCTGGTCACGGGCGAGGGCTGGGGCAAGCTCAATGTCGCGGCCGTGGCCCGGACGGCCGGGGTGAGCCGACAGACCGTCTACAACGAGTTCGGGTCGCACGCGAAAGACGCGATCGGGCTGGCGCTGGTGGAACGCGAGGCCGAGCAGTTCCTGCTGGGCATCCAGCGGGAACTGGACGCCCACCGGGCGTCACTGGACGCGGCCGCGCGGGCGGGGGTCGGCTTCGTGCTGCGCCAGGCCGTGGACAATCCGCTGATCAAGTCGGTGCTCACCGCGGCGCGCGGCGGCGAGGACGACGAGCTGCTGGCCTATCTGACCACGCGCTCCGGGCCGGTCTTCGACACCGCGGCGGCCATGCTCGACGCGTACGCGGCCGAAGCCTGGCCGGATGTGGACGCGGCCTCGCGGAGCCTGGCGGTGGAGACCATCGTCCGCCTCACGGTGAGCCATATCGTCCAGCCGGTCGCGTCACCGGAAGAGACCGCACAGCGGATCGCCGCGATCACGACACGGATCGCCTGTCCATGGGGCCCGGCGGATCAGTGACCCGGCGCCGGCAACCGGCCCGGCGCCGGGCCGGTTGCCGGCGCCCGGCCCGGCCGGGTCGGTGTCTAGGGCGTCTCCGCTGCCCTGGCCTCGGCCTTGGCCTCGCTCACCGCGGCGGCGGCCTGCTTCGCGGCCTCGTCGGCGTCGAGCGACAGCGCCGAGCCCGCCTCGATTTCCGGGGTCCCGCCTTCGTCTGATGCGTCGTCAGGGTGGGTGTCGGTCGTCTCCTCGGGCTGTGGTGCGGGAGTGGGCAGGCCCGTCGTCGACCGGTCGCCGAACGCGCTGGTGACGGTGCGCACCGCCTCGGTCAGCTCCCCCGGAATCACCCAGAACGTGTTGTTGTCGCTCTTCGCCAAGTGCGGGAGCGTCTCCAGGTACTTGTAGGCGAGGATCTTCGGGTCGGCGTTGTTGCGGTGGACGGCCTGGAAGACGCGTTCCACCGCCTTCGCCTCGCCGTCCGCCCGCAGGATCATGGCTTGTTGCGCGCCCTGTGCCTCCAGGATGTCCTTCTGCTTGGTGCCTTCCGCGGTGAGGACCTTGGCCTGCCGCTCTCCTTCGGCGTGCAGGATGGCCGCGCGCTTGTCGCGCTCGGCCCGCATCTGCTTCTCCATCGCCTCTTTGATGGTGTGCGGAGGGTCGATGGCCTTGATCTCGACGCGGTTGACCCGGATGCCCCACTTGCCGGTGGCGTCGTCGAGTACCGCGCGGAGTCGGTTGTTGATCTCTTCGCGTGAGGTGAGCGTCGCCTCCAGGTCCATGCTGCCGATGACGTTCCGCAGCGTGGTCACGGTGAGCTGGTCGATCGCCTGGAGGTAGCTGGCCACCTCGTAGGCCGCCGCCCGCGGGTCCGTGATCTGGTAGTAGAGCACGGTGTCGATGTTCACCACGAGGTTGTCCTCGGTGATCACCGGCTTGGGGTCGGACGAGTACACCTGCTCGCGCACATCGAGTTTGGTGTTGATGCGGTCCGCCACCGGCAGAACGAGATTCAGGCCCGGTTGCAGCGTCCGGTGATACCGGCCGAACCGTTCGATGTTGTAGCGGCGCGCCTGCGGGACGATCCGCACCGTGGCAGCGATGAGGAAGACGACGACGATCGCCGCCACCAGAATCGGGATGACAACCGGATCCACACTTCCTCCATTGCTCGGTATTCAGCCGCGCGGTGTTCAGCCGTTCACGGAAGGAGTTCGCGGGGGTAGACGATGGCTGTGGCGCCTTCGATCTCCATGACGTCCACCAGCGCTCCCACCGGGATCACATGGCTTTCGTCGAGGGCGCGGGCGGACCAGTCCTCGCCGGAGAGTTTGATCAGGCCGTGTGTCGCGGTGACCTCCTGGGTGACCTCCGCTCGCTTGCCGATCAGCGCGTCGCTGCCCTCGCGCGCGAGGGGTGGGCGTGCCATATGCCGCAGCGCGATAGGGCGGACGACGATGAGGCCCGCCGCCGCCGTGAGCCCCAGGGCCACGAGCTGGCCGAGGAGGCCGACGCCCACACCGGCGACCACTGCGGCGACCAGCGCGGCTCCCGCCAGCAGTCCGAACACCAGCGTGAGTGTGAGAAACTCCGCGGCACCCAGTGCCGCAGCGGCGAGCAGCCAGACGAACCACGGCATCGCATCGGCCTCCCTCAAGGGGACTTATCCACCAATCTACCTCCCAGAACGCCGAACAGAACAGACTTGTCACCGCGCTCGCACCCCGCTCCGCCCCCGTCCCGCCCCGCTCGCACGGAGCGCGTCTCCGTCTTCGATCCCGGACTCCGGTGGCCGGATCACTCCGCGTGGACGGCTTGTTCGGGATCCACGCTCACGTGCGTGCGGGGTCGGCCGGTACGGTTCCGGCATGGACGATTCCGTAACGAGTTCGACCGCCGACCATGGAAAACCCTCGACCTTGATCAAGGAAACCGCGCGGCGACAGCTGGCGAAACTCGGCGCGAACGGGCTGTCCCTGGACGGCGTGGCTCGCGACAGCGGGCTCACCGTCGCCGATGTGGAGGCCGCCTTCCCGCACCGGGACGACCTGCTGACCGCGCTGGTCATCGACGCCTACGACGCCTCGGGCGCCGCGATGGAGCAGGCCGACCAGGCCGCCGTCGACGCCGGGGCGTCGGCGGGCGCCCGGCTCCTCACGGTCACCCGCGCGCTGCGGCGGTGGTCCTTCGACAACCCCGCCGACTTCACCCTGATCTACGGCTCGCCGGTGCCCGGCTACGACGCCCCGCAGGACACCGTTCCGCCCGCGTCGCGTACCCCCGCGGTGCTCGCGGGCATCGTACGGTCGGCGCTGGAGGGCGGTGAACTCACCCCGCCCAGGCGGGCGGTGCCCGGACCGCCGCTGCTGCTGCCCGCGGCCATGGAGCTTTTCGGCGGTGCGCCGGACGCCCCGTTCTCGGACATCATCGAGCGCGGCATCGTGCTGTGGAGCAATCTGATCGGCCTCTTGGTGTTCCAGGTCTTCAGCCGCACCCATGACAGCGTCCGGAACGAGTCCGCGTTCTTCGACTACGCCATCGCCGTCGCGGCCGAGAGCATCGGGCTCGAGGTCCCGCTCAGCGAGCGCGCCGACTGAACAGCCGTGAACACCACCAGAACCCTCTGCTTCGTCATCGCGGCGCTCTCCTCGTACGCGGCGCTCGGCTACCGGCTGTGCCAGGCACGGCGCGACTGGCGGGACAGCGCCTATCGCGCGCTCATCGCCACACTGCTGCTCCAGTGCCTCACCTTCACGATGGGCGCCGTCGCCATGGGGGGCGAGAGCTTCCTGGGCGTCGGCAACCTCGCCATCCTCCTGATGCACCTGTGCGCGGTCGCTTTCTGTGTCAGCGCGCAGATCATCCTGCTGCGCTGGGCCGCCGCGGACGAGGGCGCGGCGCGCAGGGCGCGCTCCTGGCTGATCGCCGGGGTCGCCCTCAACGTGCTGCTCGCGGCCCTGTTCTTCCTCGCCGACGGTCCCGACAGGCCCAAGTCGGATTTCGACGGGACCAGCCAGCCGATGGTCCTCACGTATCTCCTGGCCTTCATCGTGTCCCAGGCGGTTCCGTGCGTCACCATCTTCCGCCAGTGCGGCCCGTACGCCCGGATGACCGACAACGCCTCGCTGCGCCAGGCCCTGCGGCTGCTCTCCGTCGCCGCGGTGATCCTCTTCCTGTACTGCCTGGCGAGGACGGTCAACATCCTCACCGCGGCGTTCGGTCTGGACATCGGCGCCTGGAAGGTCGCCCCGTCCGTCTTCAGCGCGGCCGGGATCGTCCTGCTCTCGCTCAGCCTGACCATGTCCTCCTGGGGCCCCGCGGCCGCCAGGCTTCTCCAGTGGGCCCGCGCGTACCGCTCCTACCGGGCGCTCTATCCGCTGTGGCGGGACCTGTACGAGGCCTCCCCCGACATCGCCCTGGAGCCGCCCGGCGCCGGGGTGTCCGACCTCGAGTACCGGCTGCACCGGCGGGTCGTCGAGATACGGGACGGCTGGCGGGACCTGCGCCCGTACATCGACCGCAGCGCGAACGGCGCCGACGGGCCGGGCGACGCCCAGAGCGAGGAGGCACGGCAGGCCTTCGCGGAGGCGGCGCAGATCCAGCGGGCGCTGCTCGCCAAACGTGCCGGTACCGTCGCCCAGGACAACAAAGACGTCAGTGACTTCGAGGATCGCGACACGGACAATTTCACCGCGGAGTTGGCCTGGCTCACCAAGGTGGCGGACGCCTACAGTAGGCTTGGCGCCGCGAGTTGAGCCTCCTGGGCAGCCTCCTGGGTCTCGCTCGCCCGAAAGCTGCCCGCCCGGTTTGCATCCCCCGTCAGACCGGGCGGGCATCCCCCGTTTCCCCCGTGCTTCCTTCGGGCCGGACGGGTGGGGCCCGCCCGGTCTGGCCCGGCCCATCCCCCGCGAGCCGGGCCAGTCCGACGTCACCGGCAGCCAACTCGGCGACCCCCGTGAGTCGAGTTAGCTGACAGCTATCGGCGAGACCCCACGGTGGCGGAGTTCGGGCCAATTGTCAACTGACCGCTAATCTGTGAAACTGGCGTATAGCTAAGAGCTATACCGAGGAGGTGACGGGAGGGCGATTCACCATGACCGAGCCGGAGACCAGGCCACAGGCCGAAGGCGACGGCAACCGACCCCTGCTCGCCGTGCGGCTCGACGACCTGTTCCGGACGGTACGCCCGAAGGGCAAGCACTGGACCAACGCCGAGGTGGCTCAGGAGCTGAAGCGGGTCAGCCCCGAACTCAAGGTCGGGGGTGTGTATCTGTCGCAGCTGCGGACGGGGAAGCGCTCCAACCCCTCGCCCGACCTGCTGGCCGCTCTGGCGCGCTTCTTCGGCGTCTCGGTCGCCTACTTCTTCGACGACAAGGTCGCCGAGTCGGTGCTCAGTGAGATCGCCGCCATCGAGGCGCTGCGGCAGAACGGGGTCCGTGCCGTGGCGATGCGTGCGGCCGGGATGAAGAAGGAGAACCTCCAGGCCATCACCGCCATCATGGACCAGTACCGGCAGCTCCAGGGCCTGCCGCCGGTGGCCGACACCGCGGAGGCCTCCGAGGCGTCCGGCGCCGCGGGCTCCCCCGACCCCTCCGAGTCCGCATGAGGGGGGCCTGGCGGGAGCGGACGGCCGACCAGGACCGTCGCAGTCAGCTCAGGAAGCTCCGCAAGGCCGGAGCCCGGCGGATCGCCGCACTCGACCTCCCCGAGGTGTCCGACGTCGCCGAGCTGTGCCGCCACCTCGGCGAGGTACGCGACCGCGCGATCACGCTGGTGCCGATGCAGATGCCCGCCTCGCACCCGTGCGGCATGTGGGTCGCCGCACGCGACGAGGACCTCATCTTCTACGACGCCAACACCACCGGCGCGCATCAGGAGCACATCATCTTGCACGAGCTGGGTCACATCATCTGCTGCCATCGCGGGGCCGGCGGGCTGGACGAGGCGGCCGCCCGCCTCCTCTTCCCCAACCTCGACCCCGAGCTGGTCCGTGACATGCTCCTGCGCGCGACCTACGACGACGTCCAGGAACAGGAGGCGGAGATCATCGCCTATCTGCTCTCCCAGCGGCTGGGCGACGCCGAGCAGCGGCACGGCGCGTCCCCGGCGGCGGAAGCCGGGGAAGGCGGCGACCCCCTGGAGAGCGCGATGCTCAGCCGGATCGAACGCACCCTGATCTGAGGCGGGTTGTTCAAGGTGGGTTGTTCAAGGTGGGTTGTTCAGTGCCCGGTGGCCGCCACCTCTTCGGCCAGGATCGAGACGGCCCGCCGGATGTCGCTCTCGCGGTGCTCGCTGGTCACGAAGAAGCGCAGCCGCGACAGGCCCTCCTCCACCGCGGGGTGGAAGATCGGGTCGACGATGACGCCCCGCTCGAACAGCCCGTCCGCGACGCGCAGCGTCCGCGCCGAGTCGCCGAGCACACACGGCACGATCGGGGTGTCGGCGCTGGAACCCGTCGGCAGACCGGCCGCCGCGGCGAGACCCAGGAACAGTTCGGCGTTCCGCCGCAGGGCGCGAACCCGCCGGGGCTGTGCGGCGATCAGCTCGACAGCCGCCAGCGCCGCGGCCGCGTTAGCCGGTGTCAGACCGACGCTGTAGACGAAGCCTGGCAGCGTGTGCCGCAGCCAGCGCACCATCCGGGCCGAGCCCGCGAGATAACCGCCGCAGCTGGCGAAGGACTTGGAGAGGGTGCCCATCCACATGTCGACGTCGGACCGGTCGACGCCGAAGAACTCTCCGACGCCCCGGCCCTGTTCGCCCACCGTGCCGATGCTGTGCGCCTCGTCCACCATCAGCAGGGCGCCGTAGCGCTTCTTCAGCTCTATCGCGGCGGGCAGGTCGACGAGGTCGCCGTCCATGCTGTAGGCCCCTTCGACGGCGATCAGCACGCGCCGGAACCGGGACCGGTTCAGCCGCAGCAGGTGTTCCAGCTGGCCGAAGTCGTTGTGGGCGAACGGGCGTCGCGCGGCCCCGGACAGGGCACAGCCCTGGAGGATGCTGTCGTGGGCGAGCGCGTCGTGCACCACGAGATCCCCCGCGCCGATGAGATGCCCGATCGCGGTGACGTTGGTGGCGTGGCCGCTGACCAGCGCCAGGCAGTCCCCGACGCCGAGGAAGTCGGCCAGCGCCCGCTCCAGACGGACCGTCAGTTCCCGTTCGCCGGACAGTACGCGGCTGGCGGAGACCGATGTCCCGTACCGGTCCACCGCCTGGTGCACCGCCGCGCTCACCGCGGGATGCCCGGAGACGCCCAGGTAGTTGTAGCTGCCGAAGGACAGGTAGGGGCGGCCCCCTATCACCGTGGTGTCGCGGACGGCGCCCTCGTGAACCCGGAAGTACGGGAAGGCCGCCCCGCTGTCCGCGATGGCGCTCAGGCGCTGCTCGAACTCGCCCACCTCGGGGAACGCGTCGACGCTGGCCGTCTCCGCACCCCACCCGCGCGGGGCCTTGGGGGGCGGCGGGGGCACGGGGACGCTCGGCTCGGCGGAATCCTGAGCGACCAGGGCGACCAGGGCGATCAGTCGGCCGACGGTGAGGCCGGGCGAGAACAGCTCCTCGGTTCTGAAGCCCGGTACGCGCTTGCCGATCCCGACCTCCAGCTCCTGCAGCATCAGGGAGTCAAAGCCGAGATCGGCCACCAGGGTCATCCGCTCGCTCAGGTCGGAGATCGGGAAGACACCGGTCTTCGACACCTCTTCGAGCACCACGGCAGCGGCGGAGCCGGCGGACGCGGAAGATACGGACGCGGGGGACACGGACGCGGGGGACACGACGGGCGTGCCGGACACGGCGGGCGGCGCGTCGGTCTGGACCGTCGCGGCCCTCGAGTCCGCCGGGTCCACGGGCCCGGCGGCCGGGTCCGGCGCCTCGCGCGCCGACGCGTCGACCACCCAGTGACCGCGCGGCGTCAGCGGACTCGGCGGGAGGGTGCACGGGGGTACGCGTTCGGTCACCGGGCGAAGCCCCGGACCGGTGACAGCGCGCCGCGCGAGCCGCTCCAGCGCGGCCCTGCGCTCCCGCGGCGGCATCGATCCCGGCGCCGGTACGGCGACCTGGGGCGGTTCTCCAGGGGCCGCCGTGCCCAGCGCCTGTCCCGGTCCGAGGTCTCCGGTGCGGCCCGCGGCCATGGCCGCGACGGCCGAGGTCAGCTGGGCCGCGGCGTCGTCGGCGTCCACCGCGACCAGGGCGAGGCGTTCCGTGAAGGGGGTGCGACGCGCCAGGGTGTCCGCCACCCGGTCCAGCGGCGGCTGGTCGTCGGTGAGGGTGCGGGCCAGGTCGCGGGCGTAGCGGGCCAGCCCGTCCCGGTCGCGGGCGCTGAGGACCAGCAGGTGCGGTCCGCCGGTCGGCGCCCGCTGGTCCGGTGGGGGTATGTGCTCCTCCACGACCAGGTGGACGCCGGTGCCGCCGAAGCCGAAGGCGCTCACGCCCGCCCGGCGCGGCTGACCGGTGTCCGGCCAGCGGGTCGGTGCCGTCGGGACGGTCAGCCGCGCGGCGTCCAGGGCCGGACGGTCGGCGAGGTCGAACTCCGGCTGCGGCGGTATCACGCCCCGCTGCACGCCCAGGACCGACTTGATGAGTCCGGCCATCCCGGCGGAGTTCAGCGAGTGCCCGACGATCGCCTTGACCGCGCCGACGAAGGCGGGTGCGGCCCGCTCGCCGCGCAGTTCGCGCAGCACGTCGAGTTCGACGGGGTCGCCGACCGTGGTCCCGGTGCCGTGCGCCTCCAGATAGCCCACCGCGTCCGTGCTCAGGTCCGCGTCCCGGTAGGCACGGCGCAGGGCCCGGAGCTGACCGGCCGCCTGGGGGTGCATACCGCCCTGCACCGTCCCGTCGTTGGCCGTTCCCACGCCCCGGATCACCGCGTAGACCCGGTCCCGTGCGGCCAGCGCGTCAGCCAGGGGCCGCAGCACCAGCACGCCTGCGCCCTCACCGAGTACGAAGCCGTCGGCCGCCGCGCCGAACGGCAGGCATCTGCCGCTGCGCGAGATGGCGCCGATCCGGCACAGCCCCACCAGCAGGTCGGGGGTGAGGACCAGTTGCGCGCCGCCCGCGAGCGCGATGCGGCCGCGGCCCGCGCGCAGCGCGTGCACGGCGTTGGCCACCGCCATCAGGCCCCCGGAGCAGGCCGAGTCCAGCGCGTAGCTCTCACCGTGCAGGTCGAAGACCGAACTGATGGTGTTCGGCCCCATGTTGAGCAGCAGTCCGGCCACGGATGTGCCCTGCAGCCCGTCGACGGCGCGGACCGCCTCCTGCGACCGGGGGTCGGCGGCCCGCGCCCCGAACTCCCCTCCGGCCAGCTGACGCATCCGGATCCGCAGGGTGCTGAGTTCGCGGTAGCCGCTCTCGGTAAGCGCCGTGATCACCGAGGTCTCCTCGCGGTCGAAGCCGTCGGCCTCCCACCCGGCGTCCTGGATGGCCTCACGGGCGAGGTCGATCAGCAGCCGGTGCTGGGGGTCCATCGCTCGGGCCCGCCGCGGCGGTATGCCGTAGTGCGCCGCGTCGAAGCGGTCCACGTCCGGCAGCAGCGCCATGGTGTCCGTGTAGGCCGCCGAGGTGTCGCGGAAGTCGTCGCTGAGGAAGCTGGCGCTGCGCCACCGCGTGTCGGGGACAGGGGAGAACTGCGCCTCGGGGGCGGTCAACAGCCGCCAGTACTGGTTCACGTCGGGCGCGCCGGGGAACCGGCACGCCATGCCCACGATGGCGACGTCGCCGCGCGCGGTGTCCTGGGCCATGGTCGTATCCCTCCTGCCGCCGGTGTCATCCGGTCTTCGCCAGTCGCTCGCGCCACCAGTCCACGGTGGCCTTGACCTGCTCGTCGACGGGTGTGGCGCGTACCGTGAACGTCGCCTCGTAGGCGCTCGAATCGACCACGAACGGGCGGTCGAACTGGTAGCGGATCGCCTTCAGCTCCCGCAGCAGCGGGGAGAAGAACGACGCCGCGCCCAGTACGGCCGACGGGATCCGACGCACCGCGACCGGCCCCGTTCCGCTGTGGGCGGCGAGCCGGTCGACCATGTCCCTGACGGACCGCGCGCGGTCCGTCGGTACGTGCCAGGGCCGCCCCCAGGCCCGCTCGTCGCCCGCGACCTCGACCAGCGCCCTGGCCACATCCGGGAGGTAGGTCCAGCTGTGCGGGGCGTCCGGGTCGCCCAGCGTGGAGACGGGCTTGCCGCGCAACAGCGGCGGCATGACCCGCGCGGCGAGGTGGCCGCCGTCGGTGACGCCGGGCCCGAAGAAGTCCGACGCGCGCACCTCTACCGCCCTGATCCTGCCCTCCTCGTGCCGCCCGCGCGCCTGCTCCCAGACCGCGGCGCGTACCCGGCCCTTGGCGTCGGTCGCCGCGAGCGGCAGGTCCTCGGTGAGCGGGCCGTCCACCGGGCCGTACCCGTAGAGGTTGCCCAGCAGGACCAGGACGGCCCCGGTGGCCTCGGCCGCGTCGCACAGCGACGCGGCGAGCGGCGGCCAGCGCGTCGCCCAGTGCTGGTAAGGCGGGGCGGCGCAGCTGTAGATCGCGGCCGCGCCCTGAGCGGCTTCGCTCAGCCGCTCGCTGTCCGTCGCGTCCAGCGCGACATGCTCGATTCCGGGTTCCGGGGCCCGGCCGGACCGGGTGACGACGGTGACGTGATGGCCCTGTTCGGCCAGCAGCCGGGCGGTGGCGGCTCCAGCGGGCCCGAATCCTACGACGACTTGAGAATCCACCCAGGCACACTAACCAACGCCAGGGGCGGAGGCTTAGCCTCCGCCGGGCTCGACTGTCACAGCGATGGCGGCGCGGGATCTGCCGCGGGCCACGAGTTCGGCGTTCGCCTGGTCGCTTCCCTCCGTCCAGGCGGCGGCCTCGGCGCGGGACTTGCCGTGTGCCCGGTGGCGGTCCGTGAGTCGTCGGCGTCTGAGGGCGTCGGCGACCTCCACGTACCAGCTCTCGTCAAGCAGTCCGGCCACCCGGCTCCAGGAACCCGTCTCGCACAGCAGGTAGTTCCCTTCGGTGATGACCAGCGGGACCTCTCGGGGTACGGGCAGCGCCGAGCCGATGGACTCCTCGATGTCACGGTCGAAGTCGGGCGCGTACACCACGGCCTCGTCGCGGGCGCGGAGCCTGCGCAGCAGGTGGACGTAGCCGTCGGCGTCGAAGGTGTCATGGGCGCCCTTGCGCTCGCGGCGGCCGAGGGCGCGCAGCACGGCGTTGGACAGATGGAAGCCGTCCATCGGGACCAGCGCGGCGGTCCGCGGGCCCAGGGCGTCGGCCAGCTGCCGGGCCAGGGTCGACTTGCCCGCGCCCGGTGCGCCGGTGATGCCGAGGACGGCCCGCCGCCCGCCGTGGTCGACGAGCGC
This sequence comes from Streptomyces sp. O3, assembly GCF_054788135.1. Lineage (NCBI taxonomy): Bacteria > Bacillati > Actinomycetota > Actinomycetes > Kitasatosporales > Streptomycetaceae > Streptomyces > Streptomyces sp. O3. The sequence continues at coordinate 63,286 of NZ_JBTVYK010000002.1, read as the reverse complement.
GCGGGCGCGTTCGACCAGTTCGCTGACGGGGGCCCGTACGGTGGCGGTCACACGTCTTCCCACGCCATCGCGCTCATCCGCCAGCCGTCCGGCGTTCGCTTTTCAGCTCGTCGAGCTCGCCTTTGCCGTCGGACACAGGTACCCCTCCCGCGGTGGTGAGGCCTGTCTTTGAACGCCTCGCGGCCTGATCTTGCCGTCCGGCCGGGGCGTCGGCAAGGTCAGGCCGCGGACGGCGCGCGGGTGAGGGCGCGTTCCTGGATCAGGGCGGTCATCCTCTCCAGGTCGGGGGACATCCACCGGTCGTCTTTCAGCGGCTTGACGCTCCGGCGGATCCGTTCGTGCAGGGCGGCGGTTCCGCCGCCCAGGGACATTCCATGCATATCGGGCTTGATGAGGTCGATGCCCTGGGCCGCCATCATCAGCTGCACCGCGAGCACGGTCTCGAACCGGTCGAGGTTCTCGTGGAGGTTGCGGGCCGAGGCCATGGCCATGGTGTTGTGGTCCTCCTGGCCGTCCTTCTCCGGCCGCGACAGCACCCCGGCGGGCATCGCACGCGTCTGCATCTCCGGGATGAGCGCGGCGGCCACCGTCTGCACCTGGACCATGCCCGAGTTGAGGCCGACCGGCGGGTAGGCGAGGTTCTGCGGCAGCCCGTAGCTCCACCTCTTCGACAGCAGGCGGGCGGACAGTTCGTGCGAGAGCACGGCGACATCGGTGACCTGGGCGTTGAGGGTGTCCATGGCGTGGCCGATCTGGGCGCCGTCCCAGTTGCCGCCCATCACGAACTCGTAGCCGCCGCCCTTCTTCGGGAAGATCAGCGGGTTGGACGTGGAGGCGTTGGCCTCACGCTCGACGATCACCCGCGCCTCGTCGAGGGTCTGCGCCAGGGTTCCGGCGATGTGCGGGGCGGCGCGCACCGACACGGCGTCCTGGACGCGCGGGTGATCCTCACCGAGCCGCTCGCGTCCCTCGTCGGTCATCCACTCGCTGCCCGCCACCAGGTCGCGTACCCGTGCGGCCACCGCTTCCTCGGCGGGCACCCGGCGTTCGCGGTGTGTACGGGGGTCGAGTGAGCCCGCCTCCGCCCTGGTCGCCTCCAGGAACAGCGCGAAGGCATGCTCGAAGTGCGACCCGAGCGACGCGGCGCGGTCGATGGCGTGGACGTAGCGCGCGGTGAGCAGGCCGCTGCCGCTGATGATCGGCAGTGCCTCGCCCGCCTGGAGCGGGAACTCCGGGTTCAGCCCGGCCAGAGCGAGCATCTCCTGCGCGGGGCCGGTGCGGCCGTGGTAGCGGGCGGGCGCCTGTTCGCCGGTGAGGACGAGCCCGGCGGCGGCCATCGGCTGGAGGTCGCCGGTGCCCAGCGAGCCGATCTGCGGGATGACCGGGGTGACGCCGGCGTTGAGCAGGCGCAGCATCCGCCGCACCAGCGCGGGGCGTACGCCCATGGTCCCGCGGGCCATCGCGTTGGCCCGCAGCACCAGGGCGAGCCGGGCCTCGCCGTCGGGGACGGGAGGTCCGGTGCCCGCGGCGTGCGAGCGCAGGATGCGGCGCTGGAACTCCTCCTGCTGGTCGTCGTCGAGCGGGTGGTCCTTGAGGGGGCCGAGTGCCTGGTTCCAGCCGTACACGCGCTGCCCGCCGTCCAGGACCTTCTGGGCGCCGGCGCGGGCCCGGCTCATCTTCCGGGCCGCCCGGTCGTCCAGCCGCAGCGTCACGGGTTCCCCGCGCACGATGCTCCGCATGGCGTCGAGGCTCAGCGAGTCGCCGTCCAGGACCAGCGGTTCCGCGACCAGCGGTTCCGCCGTGGGGGCCGACACCTGTCGCGGAGGTTCGGGGGGTGCGGCGGCCGTGGCGGGGACCGCGGTGAGCAGTCCGCAACCGAGAGCGGGAACCAGCAGGGCGGCGACACACGTGGATCGAATAGTCATATCGGATGATCAGCACGCTTCACCTGCCGTGCCGGGCCGTGACACTCACCCCGCCCCGCCGTTCCCTCTAACGGCGGATCGGTTCTCCTCCCCCGAGGGAACATTCCGGCAACAGCTGGGAGAACCAGGCCCTGTTCGACTACGACGACCGGCTGCTTCCCGCGGCTGGCTGGTTCCGCCACCGCTGACCCGCCCCGGCAAGGCCGGACCGGAGGGCGGCGCCCATGGCCGAGACCGCGCCACGCGTGGCGCTGACCCCCGCGGCCGCCGCACTGCTGCGGCGACTGCGGGAGGCCCATGCCCCGCTGATGTTCCACCAGTCGGGCGGCTGCTGCGACGGCAGCTCGCCGACGCGCTACCCGGAGGGCGAGTTCCGCACCGGGGAATCGGATGTACTGCTCGCGTCTCTGACCGTCGACGGGGTCGCGGAGCCGGTCGGGTTCTGGATGTCCCGTGACCAGTACGCGCTCTGGAGCCACACCCGGCTCATCGTCGACGTGGTGGCGGGCCGCGGCGGCGGCTTCTCCCTGGAGGCCCCGGAGGGCGTGCGCTTTCTGATCCGCTCCCGCGTCATCGGCGAGTAGCGGGCGGGCGGGTCACTCGATGACGATCTCGACGTCGATGTTGCCGCGGGTGGCCTTGGAGTACGGGCAGTACGCGTGCGTCTGCTCGACGAGCTGGCGGCCCGGCTCACCCTCGAGGTGGTCGGGCAGCTCGACGCGCATCACCACGGCGAGCCCGAAGCCGCCGTCGGTGTCCTTGCCGATGCCGACCTCCGCGGTCACCGACACGTCCTTGACGTCGATCTTCGCCACGCGGGCGACGGAGCTCATCGCGCTGGCGAAGCACGCCGCGTATCCGGCGGCGAAGAGCTGCTCGGGGTTGGTGCCCTCGCCGTTGCCGCCCAGGGCCTGGGGGAGGGCGAGCGGCAGGTCGACCTGACCGTCGGAGCTGACGGCCCGGCCTTCGCGTCCGTTGGCGGTGGCGACAGCGGTGTACAGCGCGTCCATGAGTGCAGTCCTTCTCAGCTCTTGGGGAACCCGGAGCGCCCGGAGCGGGCGGCCCGGCACACATAACTAGAGCACACAATTAAATTGCGCACAACTAAATGGCCCGCTCGGCTACCCTGGAGCCATGCACGCCATGGACTCCGTCGCGGACGAGGACTTTCTCCGGCTCGACCTGCAGGTCTGCTTCTCGCTGCACTCCGCGGCACGCGCGTTCAACGCCGCCTACCGGACCGCTCTGAAGGATCTGGGCCTCACCTATCCCCAGTACCTGGTGATGCTGGTGCTCTGGGAGCACGGCGAGCTGCCGGTCAAGAAGATCGGCGCGTATCTGCGCCTGGACTCCGGCACCCTCTCCCCGCTGCTCAAGCGCCTGGAGGCGGCTGACCTCGTCGAGCGCCGCCGCAGCCGCGACGACGAGCGCTCGGTCACCGCCAGGACCACCGACGCGGGCGCCGCCCTGCGCGCGCGTGCCCTCGCCATCCCGCGCCGCATCGCCACGGCCACCGGCCTTCCCCTGGACGAGATCCGCGAGCTGCGCACCCGGCTGAACACCCTGGCCGAGGCCCTGGACGCGGCCGACATCGACGGTACGGACACCGCCCAGGCCGAACTGTCATAGACATGCCCTAGCCTCGTGCGCATGTCCTCGCAGCCGCGGCGGCCGACGCCCGCGACGCCTGCCGGGCCCTGGACGGGTTCGACCCGGCGAAGAGGTCAGGAAGGAACTCGGCACGGCACGGGGCGTCTGTGCGGGTCTCTAAGGCTGCAAGCTAAGGCTGCAGGCTGCTGACCAGGTCCGCGGTCGCCGTGAGCCCGTCATGGATGGTCGGCGCCATGCTGGAGCTCGCCAGATAGAACCCCAGCAGGACGCAGACCACGGCGTGCGAGACCTTCAGCGCGCCGTTGCGCAGGAAGACCACAGCCAGGATCAGAAGCAGCAGCACCACAGAAATCGAAATGGCCATGACTCGCCCTCCTCCGCCACATCAGCACCGTGGCTCCCGTGACTTTCGGTCGCCAGTGTGGCGGAACGGAGGGTTCATCCGAGCGAGTGGCATGTACTCCGAACGTGTGTTGACTGCCGGTGACCGCATGCGGTCCGGTCAGCGTCAGGGCCGGTCGTAGGCGTCCAGGAACGCTTCGAGCGCCCGCAGGTCGTCGGTGTTGATGTGGTCGGCGTCGGCGTCGATCAGCTCGCTCCACACCGCGCCGCGCGGCTGGCCCGGATGGTCCGGTGTCGCCCAGAAGCGGACCCGCTGGCCGCGCGCGTGCGCCGTGGTGACGATGCCGCGCAGTGTGGCGCGTTCGGCCGGAGGCATCGGCCCGACCCCCTGCCAGGTGAAGTGCCGGAACCAGTTGTCGCTGATGAGCGGGATGAGGGAGGCCGGGGCCGGCGTCGGGGCGTTCAGGTCGGCGAGCCGTCCGTCGTAGAAGGCGTAGCGCACCCGCTGGGCTTCCATCGGGGCGCGGGCGGAGCGGTCGCCCGATATCACGGCGGTGACCGGTCCCGGACGCACCCGGCCGTGCACGTACAGGGTGAACAGGCGGCGGTAGCGGCGCAGTTGGCGGTGAAGCTCGGCATACGCCGCCGCGCCGTCCGCCTTGATGTCGATGAGGAGCTGTACGGAGCCGCGGTAGCCGGGGTAGACGGAGCCGCGGTGGGCCCTGACGCGCGCGAGCAGCGGGTCCAGGTAGAGGGATCTGAGCGTGCGGGCGGGGTCCAGGTCCCAGGGGTCGTGGGCGACCAGGAGGTCTCCGTCGACCAGGAAGACGTCCGCCTCGACGCTGGTGAAGCGGTGGTCGAGCGCGTCGAGCAGCGGCCGGGCGTGCCGATAGTCGTTGTGCGCGTGGGCGCGCCTGAGCGGGGGCGGGTGCGGGGTGCGTTCCCCGGCCAGGACGTACGAGGGGACGGCGGCGGCGGTGACGGCGGCGGCGAGGGTGGTGACGGCTCTGCGGCGGGTGACCAGGGTCATGGTGCCTCCCGAACGGGCGCGCGACGGATAGGGCTACGGGGCAGGGCTACGGACACGGATGCGGATGCGGGTACCGATGCGGGTACGGCCAGCAGGCGGGGCCTCGCTGATTATGCGGCCCCGCCCAGGTCAACTGGCAGTGTTATGCCCGTAGTTGTCGCTCGCGACGCGGAACGTTCACGCCTCGCCCGAGGTCAGTTCCCCGAAGCGGACCGTGCGGTCGCACCAGCGCTCCAGCAGGCGGCGGTCATGGCCGACCGCCAGCAGCCCCGCGCCGCTGCGCTGGCGGTAGTCCTCGACGGCGTGCACCAGGGCCGCCGTGGTCGAGGCGTCCAGCATCGCCGTCATCTCGTCGCAGACCAGCCAGCGCGGGCGCAGCACCAGGGCGCGGGCCAGGCAGGCGCGTTGCAGCTGCCCGTCGCTGACCTCGTGCGGGCGACGGCCGAGCAGGTCGTCACCGAGGCCCATGGACCGCGCCAACTCCGGTACCCGGTGGGGGATGTCGGCGGCCAGGCCGTTCGCGCGCAGCGGCTCCGCGATCAGGTCGGCGAGGCTGAGGCGCGGGTCGGCGGCGAGCCTCGGCTGCTGGAACACCACGCCGAAGGCGGTGCGTTGGGTCCGGGGGGCGCGGTGCCGCCAGCCGCGCGCGGGCTCGCCGTCGATGACGACGCGCCCGGCGTCCGGGCGGTGCAGCAGCGCGGCGACCCGTGCGAGGGTCGACTTGCCGCAGCCGCTGGGCCCGAGCAGCCCGACGGCTTCGCCGGGGGCGACGGAGAGGCTGACGCCGCGCAGGACGGGGGTCCGGCGGTCGTAGCCCGCGGTGATCGCCTGAAGGTCAAGCACGTGTCGCCTCCGGTCGCCGGGCGGTGTCCGATGCGGCGGCCGCCGGTGCGGACAGCGGGTGGTGGCAGGCCGCGCCGGAGACGGGGTCCAGGGCTGGCGGCAGTGCGGTGCAGTCCGCCGTGGCCTGTGCGCAGCGGGGCGCGAAGGCGCAGCCGTCGGGCAGTGCGCCGAGCTCGGGCGGCATGCCGGGGATGGGGGTGAAGTCCCGTTCCGGGAGGGCGTTCAGCAGGCCGCGGGCGTACGGGTGGCGGGGTCCCGGTTCGCCGAAGAACTCGGCGGCGGGGGCGAGTTCGACGATGCGGCCCGCGTACATCACGGCGATCCGGTCGGCGATGCGCTCGGCCGCCGCCAGGTCGTGGGTGATCATCAGCAGTGCGCGGTCGTCTCCCGTGTGCCGTTTGAGTTCGTCCACGGTACGGTCCACGAGGTCGCGGTCGAGCCCGGTGGTGGGTTCGTCGGCCAGCAGCAGGGGCGCGTCGCCGATCAGCGCCAGCGCGGTGGCCGCGCGCTGGGCGAGCCCGCCGGACAGTTCGTGCGGATACCGGTCGAGGTGGTCCACGGGGAACGCGGCCCGCTCGGCGGCGGCTTCCGCGGCCGCCCGCACCTCGGACCTGCGGGTGCCCGTCAGTTCCCGTACGGTCTCCTCCAGCTGGGCGCGCACGGTCCGTACGGGGGTCAGGTGCGCGGCGGGGCTCTGCGGGACGAGTCCGACGCGCCGCCCGCGCACGGTGCGGGCCAGCGTCGCCTCGTCGGCGGTGAGCAGGTCCAGCGAGGACGGCAGCAGCGCGGAGCCCGCGGTCTCGGCGTTGCCCGGCAGCAGTCCGAGCAGCGCGGAGGCGAGTACCGACTTGCCGCAGCCGCTCTCGCCGACCAGGGCCAGGCACTGGCCCGCGGCGAGGTCGAAGGAGGCGTCCGTGACGGCGGCGACGTACCGGTCGCCGCGCATCCGGAAGCGCACGGACAGGCCGCGTACCGCGAGCAGGGGTCCGGGTGTACTGCTCACAGCGTCAGCTCCGATCGGCGGCGCGGGTTGAGCCGTTCCCGCCAGGCGCCCGCGAGTCCCGCGATCGCCAGGGTGGGCACGATGATGAACAGGCCGGGGAACAGCGTCGGCCACCAGTCGCCCGCGAGCAGCGAGCCGCGGGCGCTCTGCACGAGGGTCCCGAGGCTGGCCTGGTGGGTGGGCAGGCCGAGGCCGAGGAAGGACAGCGCCGACTCGTGCCAGATGGCGTGCGGCACCATCAGCACCGCGGCGAGCCCGGCCTGCGGCAGCACCCCCGGCACCAGGTGCCGTACGGTGACCCGCCACCGCGACGCGCCGCCGGAGACCGCCGCGTCGATGTAGGGCCGGGAGCGCAGCGAGAGCACTTCGGCGCGCACGATACGGGCCGTGGACAGCCAGTGGGTGAGCGCGACGGAGACCACGACGGGCCACACGCCGGGCTGGAACATGGCGACGATGAAGATGCCGAGCAGCAGGTGCGGCACGGACGCGAAGACGTCCACGAGCCGCATCACCACCCGGTCGACCCAGCCGCCGCAGGCCGCGGCGCAGGCGCCGACCGCGGTGCCGATGACGGTCGCGACCACCGCGGCCACCACGCCGACCAGCAGGGAGACCCGCAGCCCGTAGACGCATCGCAGCAGCAGGTCGCGGCCGACGTCGTCGGTCCCGAAGGGGTGCGCGACGGACGGCGGCAGCAGCTTGGCGGACAGGTCGACGGCCTGTTCGTCGAGTTGGACGAGCGGGGGTACGAGGAGGACGGCGAGCACCACGGCCGCCGTGATCGCGGCGGATCCGGTCACCCGCCACGCGCGCGTGGAGCGGCGTACGACTCCGGTGCGCCGCCAGCGCGGCGGCTCGGCGGCGGTGGCCGGGGCCCGCTCGGTCGTCGTCCGCTCGGCCTCAGCCGTCGGAGTCCGGTCAGCCATCGAACCCCACTCTCGGGTCGGCCAGGCCGTACAGCAGGTCGGCCAGGAGGTTGCCGAGCAGCACCGCGACGGTGGCGAGCGCGGTGAGCGCGGCCAGCAGCGGGAAGTCGACGGCGGTCGCGGCCTCGACGGTCGCGGCGGCGATGCCGGGCCAGCTGAAGACGGTCTCCACCAGCAGCGCCCCGGTGATCAGTTCGGGCACGCGGGAGCCGATCAGGGTGAGCACGGGCAGCATGCCGGAGCGCAGCGCGTGTCCGAGCAGCACGGTACGGGGCCGGAGGCCACGCGCGCGTGCCCCGCGTACGGGGTCCTCGTCGAGCGCGTCGGCGACTCCCTGGCGTACGTACAGCACGAACCACGGCAGCTGCGACACGGCCAGCACGGCGGCGGGCAGCATCAGGTGGCTCAGCACCTGGTCCGCGGTGACCTCGCTGCTCCCGGTGTCGGTGAGCCCGCCCGCGGGCAGCACGCCGAGTTTCAGCGCGAACAGCCACACGGCGAGCAGGCCGAGCCAGAACGGCGGCGCAGCTTCGAGGGTGTACGCGAGCGAGGTGACGGCCCGGTCGAGCCAGCCGCCGGTGCGCCGCGCGGCCAGCACGCCGAGCGCGGTGCCGACGAGCACCGCGACGGCGAAGGCGGTCGCGGCGAGCAGCGCCGACCAGCCGAGCCGCTCCCCGATGACCTGGGCGACCGGCTGCCGCAGCACGGTGGAGTCGCCGAGGTCGCCGCTGAGCGCGTGGGTGAGCCACTGCCACCAGCGTTCGACGAGCGGCTGGTCGACGCCGAGGTTGGCGCGCAGCTGGTCCAGGTTCTCCTGCGAGGCGGTGAGTCCGGCCGTGCCCGCGTACGCCTTGACCGGGTCGAACGGCGAGGCGGCGGCGATCGCGAAGGCCCCGAAGGTCACCAGGAGCAGCACCGGGACGGCGAACAGCGTCCGCCGTCCCGTCATCCGGGCCATCGGCCCCCACGGGAGTCCGCGGCGGGCCGTGGCGGTGGTGCCGGGTGTCACTTCGCGGGCTGCCAGTCCTCGATGTTCCACCACGGTCCGGCGGCGAGCCCGTGGTCGTGCGGCTCGACCTGGGTGGTGAGGTCGCCGAACTTCTTGTCGAGCACGTACAGGTGGTCGATGTGGGTGAGGAAGGTGTAGCCGGGGTCCTTCACCAGTTCGCGCTGGACGGTGTCGTAGGCGGCCTTGCGCTCAGCCGGGTCGTTCGTCTTGCGGCCCGCGTCGATCGCCTTGTCGACGGCCGGGTTGTCGTACCAGGCCATGTTGTTGAAGCCGTCGCCCGCGAGCTCGGACTTGAGCAGCGGGTACTGGTCGAAGTCGGGGTCGGCGGGCGCGCCGCCGCCCGCGAGCACGGCGTCGGTCTTCATCCGGGGCTCGATGACCTCCCAGGTGCCCGCCTGGACCTTGATCTCGATCCCGGCTTTCTTGGCGTCCGACGCGTAGGCCAGGGCGTGGTCCTGGCGGAGCTTGTCGCCGGACTTGTACCAGAGCGGGAAGCTGGCCTTGACGCCGTCCTTGACGCGGACGCCGTCCTTGCCGGGCTTCCAGCCCGCGTCGTCGAGGATCTTCTTGGCCCTGGCCAGGTCGTGGGTGCGCTCGGTGCCCTTGGTGAACCACTCGCTGTCGGTGGGCACCGGGCCGTAGGCCTCCTTGCCCGCGCCCTCCAGGATGGCGTCGACCATCGCCTCGCGGTCGACGGCGACGTCCAGCGCGCGGCGTACGGCGGTGTCGCCCGCGACCTTGTTGTGGGTCGGCAGGGTCACCACGCGGTAGTCGAAGCTGGTGGCCGCGTAGGTGGTGCGGTTCTTGTCACCGGCGAAGGTCTTGGCCAGGTTGGGCGGCAGGATCGCGCCGTCCAGGTCTCCGGCGCGCAGCCGGGTGGCGCGGATGTCGTCGTCATCGATGATCGCCATGGTGAGGTCCTTCACCTTCGGCGCGCCGCCCCAGTAGTCGGGGTTGGCCGTGAAGGTGAGCTTCTCGCCCTTGGACCAGTCGACGAGCTTGTACGGTCCGGTGCCGATCGGCTTGGTGGTGAAGTCGCCGGTGTTCACGTCCTGCTCGCCCGCGATGTGCGCGGGGGCGATGGGCAGCACGGTGCGCTCGGCGAACGGGGCGTAGGGGTACTTGAGGCGGAAGACGACGGTGTCGTCGCCCTCGGCCTTGACGCTCTTGACCGCGTCGAGTTCGGCCTTGGAGGCGTTGTTGGTCTTCTCGTCGAGGATCGTCTCGTAGGTGAAGACGACGTCCTTCGCGGTGAAGGGCGTGCCGTCGCTGAACTTCACGCCCTCGCGCAGCTGGTAGGTGTAGGTCAGCCCGTCGTCGCTCACCTGGGGCAGCGCCTTGGCGAGCGCGGGCCGCAGGTTCATGTCGGCGTCGTGGGTGAGCAGGCCGTCGAATATCTTGGAGTTGCCGTCCTTGCCGTAGCCGAGGAGCGGGCTGAGGCTCTCCGGCTCGTACGCGATCCCGACCACGGCCTCGTCGGCGACGCCGCTCCCGGAGCCCGCGGCGCCGTCATCGGGCGCCGAGCAGGCCGAGGCGGCGACCGCCAGTGCGGCGGCCGCCGCCAGTGCGCCGGTTCCCCGTATCGATCGGGCCCTCATGCTCCACACCCCTACTGAAGATCAACTGCTATTGCGAACAGCTCGCAATTATGCCGTAGGCAGTGAGCGTGTCAGACCAGGGGGCCGTACCGGAGGTTCCGGCTCCGCAGGACAGGGCCTAGGGCCCCTGGAGGTCCGCGAGTTCGGCGAGCGTCTCGCGATGGCGGCCCGCGGTGCCGAGCGCGAGGGAGTCGGCCTTGGCGCGCTTGAGGGCGAGGTGGGCGGGGTGCTCCCAGGTCATGCCGATGCCGCCGTGCAGCTGGAGGGCTTCCTCGGCGGCGCGTACGGCCATGGGGGCGCAGTAGGACTGGGCGAGCGCCACGGCCAGCGGCGCTTCCGCGCCGCCGGTCGCCAGGACGTCGGCGGCGTTGCGGGCCGCCGCTCGGGCGTGCACGACGGACAGCCACAGTTCGGCCAGCCGGTGCTTGAGCGCCTGGAAGGAGCCCACCGGGCGGTTGAACTGGTACCGCTGGCGGGTGTGGGCGACGGTCTCGGCCAGGCACCAGTCGGCGAGCCCGAGCTGCTCGGACGCCAGCAGCCCGGCCCCGGCCGTCAGGGCCCGGCGTACGGCGGTGTCCGCGTCGGCGGTCAGGACGCGGCCCCGGGCGTCGTCCAGGGTGACCGCCGCGAGGGGCCTGGTGAGGTCGAGCGGGGTCAGCGGGTCCACGGTGACGCCGTCCTGGGCGGTGTCCACCGCGTACAGGCCGCCGCCGTCCGCCGCGACCAGCAGGACGTCGGCCGCCGCCGCGTCCGCGACGCCGCTGATCGTGCCGTGCAGTCGGCCGCCCTCCTCCTGTACGACGCCGTACGGCGCGCCCGGTGCGAGGGCCAGCGGGAGGGCGAGTGCGGCGACGGTGCGGCCGGAGGCCAGCGCGCTGAGCAGTCCGGCGGCCTCGCCGCTCTCGCTCGCGCCCCTCTCGCCGCTCCCGTCGCACGCGAGCAACGCCTCGGTGGCGATCACCGCGCTGGTCAGATACGGCACGGGGGCGAGGGCCCGCCCCAGCTCCTCCAGGACCACGGCGGCCTCCCGGTGCGAGGCGCCCTGGCCGCCGCGCCGCTCCGGCACCAGGAGACCGGCCAGGCCCATGTCCGCGGCGAGCGTCTTCCACAGTTCCGTGTCGTGCGGCTGACCCGACTCGATCCGGGCCAGTACGGCACGGGCGTCGCAGCGGTCGGCGAGCAGGGCGCGTACGGCCGCGCGCAGGTCGTCCTCGGCCTCCGAGTAGAGGAGGTCGGCGGCCGCGGGTGCGGGTGCGGTCATCGGGCGAGGTCCTTCCAGGCGATGTCCTTGTCGGTGCGCGGCTCGGGCGGCAGGCCGAGTACCCGCTCGGCGACGATGTTCAGCAGGACCTCGCTGGTCCCGCCCTCGATGCTGTTGCCCTTGGAGCGCAGATAGCGGTAACCCGCCTCGCGGCCGGTGAAGTCGACGAGCTCGGGGCGGCGCATCGTCCAGTCGTCGTACAACAGACCCTCGTCGCCGAGCAGTTCCACTTCCAGGCCGCTGATCTGCTGATTGAGGCGGGCGAAGGCGAGTTTCATCCCGGAGCCCTCGGGGCCCGGCTGGCCCACCGCGAGCTGCTGGCGCAGCCGTTCGCCGGTGAGCCGGGCCACCTCGGCCTCGACCCACAGGCCGATCAGGCGCTGGTGCAGGTCGTGGGTGCGCAGTTCGGGGCGGGTGCGCCAGGTCTCGGCGACCGGGGCGATCATGCCGCCCTCGCGGGGCAGCCGCATGCCGCCGATCGCGACGCGCTCGTTCATCAGGGTCGTCTGCGCGACCTTCCAGCCCTCGCCGACCTCGCCCAGGCGGTGCGCGTCCGGGATGCGCACGTCGGTGAGGAACACCTCGTTGAACTCGGCCTCGCCGGTGATCTGGCGCAGCGGGCGGACCTCGACTCCGGGGTCGGTCATATCGCAGACGAAGTAGCTGATGCCGCGGTGTTTGGGCAGGTCCGGGTCGGTGCGGGCGATGAGGATGGCCCAGCGGGCGGTGTGCGCGCTGGAGGTCCACACCTTCTGCCCGTTCACCACCCACTGGTCGCCGTCTCGTACGGCTCTGGTGCCGAGCGCGGCGAGGTCGGAGCCCGCGCCCGGCTCGCTGAACAGCTGGCACCACACCTCGTCGCCGGTCCACAGCGGCCGCAGCCAGCGCCGCCGCTGCGCGTCGGTGCCGTACGCCAGGATGGTGGGCGCGGCCATGCCGAGGCCGATGCCGATCCGGCGCGGGTCGTTGTCGGGGGCGTCGGCGGCCTCCAGCTCGGCGTCCACGACGGCCTGCAGGGCGCGCGGCGCGCCGAGCCCGCCGAGGCCTTCGGGGTAGTGCACCCAGGCAAGACCGGCGTCGAAGCGGGCCCGCAGGAAGTCCGTGCGGTCGGTGCCGGACGGGGGGTTGGCGCGCAGGAACTCCAGGGTGCGGCTGCGCAGTTCGGCGGCGTCCGTCATGCGGTGACTCCCTCGGGGACTACGGCGACCCGGCCGGTGGTGGTGCCGTCGGCGACGCGCTGGACGGCGGCCGCGGCGTCCTTCAGCGGCACGCGTGCGCTGACCAGCGGCTTGACCGCGCCCTGGGCCGCGAGGCCGGTGAGCCGCTCGTGGCACTCTCGTACGGCCCGCGGGTCCTTGGTGTGGTACAGGCCCCAGTGCAGTCCGACCACGGAGTAGTTCTTCACCAGGGCGTGGTTGAGCGCGGGGGTCGGGATGACGCCGCTGGCGAAGCCGACGACGACGATGCGGCCCTCGAAGGCCACGCACTTGGCGGACTGGGCGTACGCGTCGCCGCCCACCGGGTCGTAGATCACGTCCGCGCCCCGGCCGTCGGTGGCGTCCTTGACAGCGGCCACCACATCGTCGGCGCGCCGGTCGATGACGAGGTCGCAGCCCAGCTCCTCGGCGACGCGCGCCTTGTCCGCGCCGCCGACCACGCCGATCACCTTCGCGCCCGCGGCCTTGCCGAGCTGGACGGCCGCGCTGCCGACGCCGCCCGCGGCGGCGTGCACCAGCAGGGTCTCGCCCGCCCTGAGCTGGCCCCTGCGGTGCAGGCCGAACACGCCGGTCTGGTAGCCGATGTGCAGCGCGGCGGCCTCCGCGTCGTCCAGCGCCTCGGGCGCGGGCAGCAGCGCGGCCTCGTCCGCGACGGTGTACTCGGCGAAGCCGCCGTAGGGCAGCGCGGGGGTCGCCAGCACCCGGCGGCCGTCCTCGGTCTCGCCGCAGATCTCCACGCCCGGTGTGAACGGCAGCGGCGGACGTACCTGGTACTGGCCGCGGCAGAGCAGCGCGTCCGGGAAGTTGACGTTCGCGGCCCGCACCCGAAGGAGCAGCTGCCCGTCGCCCGGCGTGGGCCGGTCCGTCTCTTCGAGCCGCATCACCTCGCCCGGCTCGCCGTTCTGGTGCACTCGCCATGCCTGCATGCGGGGCCTCCACGGAGGGGTCGGAGAACTGAGCTGGCCGCATACTAAGCGGTCGCTTGCCTCGCTGGGAACCGTCCCGCCGCGCGGATCACTCCGTCGTGCGCGTCCGGGACGGCCGGGCCCGTACATGCATCCGCTCACCCTGGGGCCCGAACAGGCTCATGAACTCCACCGGACCCTCGCCCGTGGACCCGAACCAGTGCGGTACGCGGGTGTCGAACTCGGCCGCCTCACCGGGTGTGAGCACCACATCGTGGTCGGCGAGCAGCAGCCGCAGCCGCCCGGAGAGCACGTACAGCCACTCATAGCCGTCGTGGACGCGTGGGTCGGGATCGGTGTCCTCAGCCGGGATGATCACCTTGTAGGCCTGGAGGCCGCCCGGCTGGCGGGTGAGCGGCAGCAGCGTCCGGCCGTTTCTGACGAGGGGCTTGGCGCGCACCCGCGGGTCGCCGACGGGCGGCGCGCCGACCAGTTCGTCCAGCGGGACCTGGTGCGCGCGGGCGATCGGCAGCAGCAGCTCCAGGCTGGGCTTGCGCAGCCCGGACTCCAGCCGGGACAGGGTGCTCACCGAGATGCCGGTCGCCTCGCTCAGGCCGGTCAGGGTCGCGCCGCGCTCCTTGCGGATCCGCCGGAGCCTCGGCCCGACGCCGACCAGCACCTCGTCGATCTCTTCTGTCTGGTTCATCCTCCCATTGCGGGATCGGCAAAGAGTTTTGTCAATCTGGCGGGCTCAGCGGGAGAAGACCTCGAAGGTGACGGCGAAGTCCCCCTTGAAGCGCGCGGCGGCCTGCTTTCCGGTACCCGTGAGGAAGGTGCGGACGTACGCTTCCGGGTCCTCGTCGGTCAGCGCCTCGATATACGAGCGGTGGGCCAGCAGCGACCGCACCGCGCGCTCGAACTCGGCGGTGGCGTCCACCGCGTGCGTCGGGGACGCGGACCCGGCGACGGCGACCCAGCGCACGCCGTCCCACGGTTCGAGTCCCTGCTCGACGAGTTCCGGGAAGATCCAGCGGTTGCCCGCGTCGGCCGCGGCGTCCAGAGTCGCCCGGCCGACCGCCACATGGTCGGGTGTGTTCCAGGTGACGCCGAACCAGGTGTCCCGGTGGTTGAGGGTGATCAGCAGTTCCGGCCGGTGCCTGCGGACGGCCGCCGCGATGTCGCGGCGCAGCCCGAGCCCGTACTCGATGACCCCGTCCTTGTGGTCGAGGAACTCCACGGTGGACACGCCGACTTCGGCGGCGCTGTCGATCTGCTCCCGCTCGCGCAGCGGCGCGCAGGCGGCGGGGTCGAGCGCGTCGATTCCGGCCTCGCCGCGGGTGGCCAGCAGATAGGCGACCTCGCGGCCTTGGGCGGTCCATCCGGCGATGGCGCCGGAGCAGCCGTACTCGAGGTCGTCGGGGTGGGCGACGACCGCGAGTGCGCGCTGCCAGTCTTCGGGCATGGGTTCGAGCTGATCCGTCATGCCCGCAGGGTAATCGCTGGTTCCCCCCGGACGCGCGGGAGTTGCCGGGCGGCGGCCGTGGCGCTGGTGGCTGAGCGGGCGTCAGGCCGCGTCTGTGACCAGCGTGAGGAGCCGGTCCAGGACGTGCTCGCCGCTGGCCCGCACCCCGTCGTGCTCGTACTCGTCGGTGACCCAGGTGCGCAGTCCGCGGATGGTGCGGGCGGTGCGCAGCGAGTGCGCGGTGTCGACGTACATGTCGTCGTGGTAGATCGCCGCGGCGACCGGGACCTCGTTGGCGGCGAGCCGCTCGGGCGCGTACAGCGGGGTGAAGCCGGTGTGCTGGGCGAGGAGTTCGGCGGTCTCGCGCAGGGGGCGCAGCGCCGGGTCGCAGTCGAAGGCCCAGGGGTGCACGGACTCGCCGGTGAACAGCAGCGGCGCGTCGGGCGAGGCCAGCGTCGCCGCCGCGTCGAACTGCGGGAACTCGGCGCGCACGCGCTCCGCCGCCCAGCCGGTGGGCCGCGCGTCCTGGGCGTAGATCGCCTCATGCAGGACGGCGTACAGCGGGCGGGAGGCGTAGGAGAGCGCGGCCTGGACGTTCTCCTGGAACGTGTCCGAGAGCGCGGGGCCCTGCGGGGTGCGGACGAACGCGTTCTCCAGGAGGTAGTGCAGCTGGTGGCTGCCGTCGCCGGTGCCGAGCAGGATGCCCAGGGACTGGAAGGCCTCGACGGTCAGCCGGTAGCCGCCGCTGAGGGTCACCCCGTCGCGCTCGGCGAGGTGGGCGGCGATCCGGCGGGCGCGCTCGACGTCCTGCGGGTAGCGGGCGTAGTGCGCGGCCACCTTGCGTGTGATGCGCGGATACGCCGCCCGGTACACGTCGTCCGCGTGCGCGTCCAGGGACGGCAGGCCGCCGGTGATCAGGGCCGCGGCCAGGCCTTCGGGGGCCGTGGACAGATAGTGGGTGACGCAGAAGCCGCCGAAGCTCTGCCCGAGCACGGTCCAGGGGGCGCCGCCGGTGACCTGGCGGCGGATCAGCTCGCAGTCGCGGACGATGGCGTCGGCGCGGAACCGGGCCAGGTAGTCCGCCTGCTCGCGCGGGCCGCCGCGCAGCGGGAGCGTCTGCCGGTCAGCGGGCGTGGAGCGGCCGGTGCCGCGCTGGTCGAGCAGGAGTACGCGGTAGTCGCGCACCGCCCGGCCCAGCCAGGCCTGTCCCCCGACGAAGCGGCGGGCCCCGCAGCCGGGCCCGCCCTCCAGGTACACCAGCCAGGGCAGCCCGGCGTCCGTCCGGTCGTGCGCGACGACCTCGCGCGCGTAGAGCTCGATCGTCTCGCCGTCCGGCCGGTGGTGGTCGAGCGGGACGGTGAAGTGCCGGTCGGTGAGGACGACACCGGGCTGGCGGTACGTGGTCACGGGTGCTCCTGAGCTGTGCGATTCCGCGCCCAGTTCACCACACGGCGCGTCGCACCGGCCCGCGCGGGGAACCTGTGGGCTACTCGGTGCATCTCCGGTACGAGCGACAGTAGGTTGTGCGTCATGAGCAATCTTGATCGTCAGGCAACGGTCTCCGTCTGCGGCGGCCGCGGATTCGTCGTCGCGGAGCCGGTACGCGAACTGCTGTCCCCGCGGCGCGTCACGCTGGGCGAGTCCACCGAGGTCCGGCGGCTGCTGCCGAACCTCGGGCGGCGCATGGTGGGCGGCTTCGCGTTCGTGGACCACTACGGTCCCGACGACATCGCGGACGAGCCGGGGATGCAGGTGCCGCCGCACCCGCACATGGGGTTGCAGACCGTCAGCTGGCTGCACGAGGGCGAGGTGCTGCACCGGGACAGCACCGGCGGCCTGCAGACGATCCGCCCCCGCGAGCTGGGCCTGATGACGTCCGGGCGGGCGATCAGCCACTCGGAGGAGAGCCCCAGGTCCCACGCCCGCTATCTGCACGGCGCGCAGCTGTGGGTGGCGCTGCCCGAAGCGCACCGCCACACCGCCCCGTCGTTCGAGCACCACCCCGACCTGCCGCAGGTCACCGCCCCCGGCCTGACCGCGACGGTCATCCTGGGCACCCTCGACGACGTCACCTCGCCCGGCACGACCTATACGCCCCTCGTCGGCGCCGACCTGGCCCTCGCCCGCGGCACGTCGACCGCCCTGCCCCTGGTGCCCGACTTCGAGTACGCCGTCCTGGGCATGTCCGGCGAGGTGCACGCCGACGGTGTGCCGGTGCTCCCCGGATCCATGCTGTACCTCGGCTGCGGGCGTGCCGAACTCCCGCTGCGCGCGGAGTCGGACGCGGCGGTGATGCTGCTCGGCGGCGAGCCCTTCGAGGAGGAGCTGGTCATGTGGTGGAACTTCGTGGCCCGTTCGCACGAGGAGGTCGAAGCGGCCCGCCGGGACTGGATGGAGGGCACCCGTTTCGGTGAGGTCAAGGGCTACGACGGCGCGCCGCTTCCGGCGCCCGAACTGCCGCCGGTGGCGCTGAAGCCGCGCGGTCGCGTGCGCTGAAGCCGCGCGGTCGCGTGCGCTGAAGCCGCGCGGTCGCCGCCTCGCCACCCGATTGGCGGATATCGGGGGACGCCCTGACGATCGGCGGTCCGATATATGTGGACCTTTCCGTCCGTTCCCCCTCCCCTCCCCCTTTGAGAGGTCCCCATGTCACTGCGCAAGGCCATCGGCGTCGGCGCGAGCAGCGCGCTGCTCCTGCTCACCGCGCCCGCCGCCGAGGCGTTCGCCGCCCCGTCCGAGTCGGTCACCGTGCACGCGACCGGCAGCATCGCCGCCGACGGCACCGTCACGGTCTCCGGCACCTACCGCTGCTGGGGCGGCACGGGTCCGGTGTTCGTCTCCTCCTCGCTGGCCCAGGGCGACTCCGGGGTCCGGCACGGCATCGGCGGCACCCGCGCGGTGTGCGACGGCCGGGTGCACTCCTGGTCCAACTCGGGCCGGGTGGACGCCTTCACACCGGGCGCGGCCCAGGTCGAGGCCACCGTGATGGAGCTGCGCAGCCGCGGGGGCGGCCTGCCGCTGCCGTACTTCCACGCGTCGCGGCAGCGGGACGTCGAGCTCGTACAGGACTGAGCGCCCGAGCGGCGCGGCGAGGGGGGGGGGGGGGGGGGGGGGGGGCGGGGCGCCCCCCCCCCCCCCCCCCCCCCCCCTCCTGGGGTTCCGTGATCAGCCCTCGAGCGAGGTCATCACGTGCTTCACGCGCGTGTAGTCGTCGAAGCCGTACGCCGACAGGTCCTTGCCGTAGCCGGACTTCTTGAAGCCGCCGTGCGGCATCTCGGCGACCAGCGGGATGTGCGTGTTGATCCACACACAGCCGAAGTCAAGGGCCTTGGACAGGCGCATGGCGCGGCCGTGGTCCTTGGTCCACACCGAGGAGGCCAGGGCGTACTCGACGTCGTTCGCGTACTGGACGGCCTGGGCCTCGTCCGTGAAGGACTGGACCGTGATGACCGGGCCGAAGACCTCCTGCTGGATGATCTCGTCGTCCTGCTTGAGGCCGGAGACGACGGTCGGGGCGTAGAAGTAGCCCTTGTCGCCGACCCGCTGGCCGCCCGCCTCGACCTTGGCGTGCGCCGGAAGGCGGTCGATGAAGCCCTCCACCTGCGCCAGCTGGTTCGGGTTGTTCAGCGGGCCGAAGAGCACGTCCTCGTCGTCCGGCATGCCGGTCTTGGTGTCGGCGGCGGTCTTGGCCAGCGCCGTCACGAACTCGTCGTGGATGGACTCGTGGACCAGCACGCGGGTGGCGGCCGTGCAGTCCTGCCCGGCGTTGAAGTAGCCGGCCTCGGCGATCGCCGCGACGGCCTTGGCGATGTCGGTGTCCTCGAAGACCACGACCGGGGCCTTGCCGCCCAGCTCCAGGTGGACCCGCTTGAGGTCCTTGGACGCGGACTCGGCGACCTGCATGCCGGCGCGCACCGAGCCGGTGATGGAGGCCATCGCCGGGGTCGGGTGCTCGACCATCGCACGGCCCGTGTCGCGGTCGCCGGTGACGACGTTGAAGACGCCCTTGGGCACGATGGAGCCGATGATCTCGGCCATCAGGACCGTGGACGCGGGAGTGGTGTCCGAGGGCTTGAGGACGACGGTGTTGCCCGCGGCCAGCGCCGGGGCGAACTTCCAGACGGCCATCATCATCGGGTAGTTCCACGGCGCGACCTGCGCGCAGACGCCGATCGGCTCGCGGCGGACGATGGAGGTCAGACCCTCCATGTACTCGCCCGCCGAGCGGCCTTCGAGCATCCGCGCGGCGCCCGCGAAGAACCGGATCTGGTCCAGCATCATCGGGATCTCTTCGCTGCGGGTGAGCCCGATCGGCTTGCCGCAGTTCTCGGACTCGACCGCGATCAGCTCCTCGGCCCGCTCCTCGAAGGCGTCGGCGATCTTCAGCAGCGCCTTCTGACGCTCGGCCGGTACCAGGTCCCGCCAGGCGGGGAACGCGGCGGCCGCGGCCGCCATGGCGGCGTCGACGTCCGCCTGTCCGGACAGCGGCGCGGTCGCGTACGCCTCGCCGGTAGCGGGGTTGACCACCTCAGTGGTCCGCCCGTCCGCGGCGTCCCGGAACTCCCCGTCGATGTAGTTGCGCAGCCGACGCAGTTCGGTGGTCACTGCTGCCTCCTGATCATGATGTCCAGTGGGTGAGATGCGTTGCCTACCCTAATCCGTCTACCGACGCTTTCGACACACCCAGACGGCCACATCTACGAAATCCGCGAGATCCGAGCGAGCAAACAACGAATTTCATCGATCTGGGGTTGCGGAACAGACGAGACCTCGTGCAGAGTGAGGACGTGGCCAGCCGAAGCGCAGACTCCAGGACCGGGAACGGGTCGACACCCACCGTCGACGCCGTCTCCCTTGCGATCATCGAGCAGCTCCAGGAGGACGGACGCCGTCCGTATGCCGCCATCGGCAAGGCCGTCGGCCTGTCCGAGGCTGCCGTACGCCAGCGCGTACAGAAGCTGCTCGACCAGGGCGTGATGCAGATCGTCGCCGTCACCGACCCGCTCACCGTGGGACTCAAGCGGCAGGCGATGGTCGGCGTCAACGTCGAGGGCGACCTCGACCCGGTGGCGGACACCCTCTCCGCCATGTCCGAAGTGGAGTACGTGGTCCTCACCGCGGGCTCCTTCGACCTGATGGTGGAGGTCGTCTGCGAGGACGACGACCACCTGCTCGACGTGATCAACAAACGCATCCGGGCCCTCCCCGGCGTGCGCTCCACCGAGAGCTTCGTCTACCTCAAGCTCAAGAAGCAGACCTATATGTGGGGAACCCGATAGCCGTGAGCAAGGACCTCTCGCAGACCGCGTACGACCACCTGTGGATGCACTTCACCCGCATGTCCTCGTACGAGAATGCCCCCGTACCGACCATCGTGCGCGGCGAGGGCACCTACATCTACGACGACCAGGGCAAGCGCTACCTCGACGGCCTCTCGGGCCTGTTCGTGGTCAACGCCGGGCACGGCCGTCACGAACTCGCCGAGACCGCCTACAAGCAGGCCCAGGAGCTCGCCTTCTTCCCGGTGTGGTCCTACGCCCACCCGAAGGCCGTCGAGCTGGCCGAGCGGCTCGCGCAGCACGCGCCCGGCGACCTGAACAAGGTCTTCTTCACCACCGGCGGCGGCGAGGCCGTGGAGACCGCCTGGAAGCTCGCCAAGCAGTACTTCAAGCTCAAGGGCCAGCCGACCAAGTACAAGGTCATCTCGCGCGCCGTCGCCTACCACGGCACCCCGCAGGGCGCCCTGTCCATCACCGGCCTGCCCGCTCTGAAGGCCCCCTTCGAGCCGCTGGTCCCCGGCGCCCACAAGGTGCCCAACACCAACATCTACCGCGCCCCGATCCACGGCGACGACCCGGAGGCCTTCGGCCGCTGGGCCGCCGACCAGATCGAGCAGCAGATCCTCTTCGAGGGCCCCGAGACGGTCGCCGCCGTCTTCCTGGAGCCGGTGCAGAACGCGGGCGGCTGCTTCCCGCCGCCGCCCGGCTACTTCCAGCGGGTCCGCGAGATCTGCGACCAGTACGACGTGCTGCTCGTCTCGGACGAGGTCATCTGCGCCTTCGGCCGCCTGGGCACGATGTTCGCCTGCGACAAGTTCGGCTACGTACCGGACATGATCACCTGCGCCAAGGGCATGACCTCGGGCTACTCCCCGATCGGCGCCTGCATCGTCTCCGACCGCGTCGCCGAGCCGTTCTACCAGGGCGACAACACCTTCCTGCACGGCTACACCTTCGGCGGCCACCCGGTCTCCGCCGCGGTGGGCCTGGCCAACCTCGACATCTTCGAGCGCGAGGGCCTCAACCAGCACGTGCTGGACCACGAGGGCGCGTTCTTCGCCACCCTGAACAAGCTCAAGGACCTGCCGATCGTCGGCGACGTCCGCGGCAACGGCTTCTTCTACGGCATCGAGCTGGTGAAGGACAAGGCCACCAAGGAGACCTTCAACGACGAGGAGACCGAGCGCGTCCTGTACGGCTTCCTCTCCAAGGCGCTGTACGACAACGGCCTGTACTGCCGCGCCGACGACCGCGGCGACCCGGTCGTCCAGCTGGCGCCGCCGCTGATCTCCGACCAGTCGACCTTCGACGAGATCGAGCAGATCCTGCGGAACGTCCTGACGGAGGCGTGGACGAAGCTCTGACGCGTCCGGTCGCCCTGTCGCCGACCAACGCCTCCAGCGCTTCCCGCACTTCCGGCGCTTCTGACACGCCGGGACACGCACACGGCCCGGATGGCCCGTTCGAGTGAGAACGCGGCCGTCCGGGCCGTGTGCTGTGCGCTGTGCCCGCCGCGGTCCCTACGTTCGTGACCGATCGGCCGCGCCCTCGTTCCCTCGTACGGGGGAGGCCTACAGGGGGACCGCCCACGGGGACGGCCCTCGTAACCGGAGCGAACGAACCGAGGTGTTTCCCCATGGCAGCCCCACCGGACAACGACGTGCTCTGGGCCCGCGGCCTGCACGTCTCGCACAACGGCTCGCCCGCGCTCACCGGTGTCTCGATCGGGGCGCGCGAGGGCGAGGTCCTCGCCGTCGCGGGCCCGCGCGGGTGCGGCAAGACGACCCTGCTGCGCTGTCTGTCCGGGCAGCTGCTCCCCGAGCGGGGCGAGGTGTGGTTCAACTCGGCGCCGGTGCACACCATGAGCCCCCTGGTACGCGAGCGGCTGCGCCGCGACCGGTTCGGCTGGATCGACTCCCAGCCGCATCTCGTCCCCGAGCTCTCCGCCTGGGAGAACGCCGCCCTGCCGCTGCTGCTGCGCGGCGAACCGCACCGCGCGTCCCGCAAGGCCGCCCTGGAATGGCTGGAGCGCCTGGACGTCGGGCCCTGCGCCCGCAGACGGCCGCACGCCCTGACGCAGTCCGAGCGGCAGCGCGTGACCATCGCCCGCGCCCTGGTCAGCGCGCCCACCGTGCTGTTCGCCGACGAGCCCACCGCGCCGCTGCACCGCGCCGACCGCGCCCATGTGCTGCGCACCCTCACCACGGCCGCCCGCTCGCACGGCATCACCGTCGTGCTCGCCACCCATGACCCCGCCGTGACCCAGGCCACCGCCGCGGCGGACGCCCCGCTCGCCGACCGTACGGTCTCGCTGCTCGACGGCCGCCGGGTGCACGCCGTACGCGTCGCCCCGTCCCCCGAGCGGACCGCCGGGCCCGCCGCCGGGCGGGCGGCCGAGCGGTCGGCCGGGGCGAAAGGGGCGGCGTGCTCGCTCTCCGCCTAGCCCGCGGCGGCCACCCCCTGGTGCAGATCCGCCGCCTGACCGTCACGGCCGCGGCCGCCGGAACGGGATTCCTGCTGCTGTGCGCCCTGGGGTACGCGATCGGCCATCCGGAGTCGCCCCGTGCCGCCCTGCTGCGGCTCGTCTGGTGCGCGGCCCCGCTCGCCGCCACCGTGCACCTCGCGGTGTCCGTGGCGCGTACGGATCCGGGGACCCGGCCGCAGCCCGGCCTGTCCGCGGTGGGGCTCGGCCCGGTCCGGCTGACGGTGCTGGCCGCGGCGACCACCGCGATGGCCTGCACCCTGGGCTCGCTTCTCGCACTGCTGTTCTTCCTGCATCTGCGCGGGGACCTGACCGGGCTGCCCTTCGACGGGGCCGCGGCCGGGCCGCTCGGCGGCGGGCGGTCGCTGCCGCTGGCCGCCGCGCTGACCCTGCTGGCCCTCACGCCGGTGATCGCCTCCTGCTGTGCCGCCCTGGCGCTGCGGGTACGGAGGCCGGGCCCCCGCGATGCGCAGGACCCCCGGCAGCCCGCGCCGCCCGCGCCCGCGCCGACCGGGCTGCCCTGGGGCGTGGCGCTGATCGCGGTGGGCCTGGCCGTCGAGACCTACGCGGCCACCGCGCCGGGTACCCCGAGCGGCCCGCCCATGCCCGGACGGCTGGCGGGCGTCCCGGCCGGGGTGCTCGCCGGGTGGGCGGTGACGGCGCTCGGGCTCGCACTGGCCGGGCCCGCGCTCACCGCGCTGTGCGGGCGGCTGCTCGGAGCCCTGCGGCCCGGTGCGACGCGGCTGCTGGCGGGCCGGGTGCTGCGCGCGGAGGCCCAGCGGATCGGGCGGCCGCTCGGCGTGGTGTGCGCGGTGGCGGCGGGCGGCGTCGCGGTGACCGCGCTGTACGGCGTCCGGCAGCCGCAGATCGGCCCGCTGACCGTGCTGGGCGCGGCACTGGTCGTCGGCTGTCCGCTGCTGACCCTGGCGAACGCGGCCGTGGAGGCCCGGCAGGCACGCGCCCACACCACGGAGACCCTGGTCAGGCTCGGCGCCCCGGTCTCCGTGCTGCGCGGCGCCTTTGCGCTCCGCGCGGGCGCGCTGCTCGCCGTGTTCGCCCCGCTGACCTGGGCGATCGCCGCACTGGCGGCGCTCCCGCTGGCCCGCTGAGACCCCGGAGGGGTTCGCCGCGGATCGGCGGGTGCCGACGACCGGCTCGACGACGACCGGCTCGACGGCGGCGTTTCGGTCGATACTGGGCGTGTGGCCCCACTCCCCCATCAGACACGGGGGTGCGACCCGAAGGTTGAGGACCGATGGACTTCCTTCGACCCGCCAGCTGGGAAGAGGCGCTCGCCGCCAAGGCGGCGCGCCCCCAGGCCGTGCCGATCGCGGGCGGCACCGATGTGATGGTCGAGATCAACTTCGACCAGCGTCGCCCGGACTGCCTGCTGGACCTGGGACGGGTCGGCGAGCTGGCCGAGTGGGACGTGGGCGAGCGCGCCGTCCGGCTCGGCGCGTCGGTCCCGTACGCGCGGATCATCGCGGAGCTGCGGGGTGAGCTGCCCGGCCTGGCGCTCGCCTCGCACACGGTCGCCTCGCCGCAGATCCGCAACCGCGGCAGCGTCGGCGGCAACCTCGGGACCGCGTCGCCCGCCGGGGACGCGCACCCCGCGCTGCTGGCGGCGGGCTGCGAGGTCGAGGCGGCGTCCCAGGCGCGCGGTGCGCGCCGTATCCCGATCGACACGTTCTTCACGGGCGTCAAACGCAACGCCCTGGAACCCGACGAGCTGATCCGGGCCGTGCACATCGACCGGGCCGATGGGCCGCAGCAGTTCGCCAAGGTCGGCACGCGCAACGCGATGGTGATCGCGGTCTGCGCCTTCGCGCTCGCCCTGCACCCCGAGAGCCGCACCATCCGCACCGGCGTCGGCTCGGCCGCGCCGACCCCGGTCAGGGCACGGGCGGCCGAGGAGTTCCTGACCGCGGCGCTCGACGAAGGCGGTCACTGGGACAGCGGGCGGGCCGTCGCGCCCGTGGTCGCCGAGGAGTTCGCCCGGCTCGCCTCGGACGCCTG
This sequence comes from Streptomyces sp. O3, assembly GCF_054788135.1. Lineage (NCBI taxonomy): Bacteria > Bacillati > Actinomycetota > Actinomycetes > Kitasatosporales > Streptomycetaceae > Streptomyces > Streptomyces sp. O3. The sequence continues at coordinate 38,377 of NZ_JBTVYK010000002.1, read as the reverse complement.
CGCCCCGATCGACGACGTACGGGGCACCGCCGCCTACCGGCGGCACGCGGTGGGCGTACTGGCCCGCCGCACCCTGGCGTGGTGCTGGGAGTCGTACCGCGCGGGCGAAGGGAGCGCGCCATGCGCCTGAATCTGCGGGTCAACGGCCGTGCCCGGCGGGTGGACGACGTCTGGGAGGGCGAGTCGCTGCTGTACGTACTGCGCGAGCGGCTGGGCCTGCCGGGCTCCAAGAACGCCTGCGAGCAGGGCGAGTGCGGCTCGTGCACGGTCCGCCTGGACGACGTCCTGGTCTGCTCCTGCCTGGTCGCGGCCGGGCAGGCCGAGGGCCGCGAGGTCCTGACGGTGGAAGGGCTCGCGGGCACGCCCCCGCACGACGGCGGCGAACCGGCCCCGGCCCAAGGCGAACCAGCCCCGACCCAAGGCGAACCGGCCCCGATCCGACTGGCCCCGATCCAGCAGGCGTTCGTCGACGCGGGCGCGGTCCAGTGCGGCTTCTGCACCCCAGGGCTGCTGCTCGCGGCCGACGACCTCCTCAGGCGCGACAGCGATCCGTCGGACGCCGACATCCGTGAGGCACTCTCCGGCAACCTCTGCCGTTGTACGGGGTACGAGAAGATCCTCGACGCGGTCCGCCTGGCGGCTGCCCGGCGGGGAGCGGCGACCGACAGCGCGGTGACCAGACCGGGAGAGGGCGGCTGACATGACCGGCACCATAGGCGTCCCCACCCGCATCACCCAGGGCGCCCGGACCAGAGGCGGAGTCGGCGAGTCCACCCTGCGCCCGGACGGCGCGCTCAAGACCACCGGGGAGTTCGCCTACGCCTCCGACCTGTGGCACGAGGACATGCTCTGGGGCCACACCCTGCGCGCCCCGCACGCGCACGCCCTCATCACCCGGATCGACCTCACCGAGGCCCTGCGCCAGCCCGGTGTGTACGCCGTACTGGCCTACGCCGACCTGCCCGCCGCCAAGAAGTACGGCCTGGAGTTCCGCGACCAGCCGGTGCTCTGCGACGGCCGGGTGCGCTACCACGGCGAGCCCGTGGCGCTGGTCGCCGCCGACCACCCGGAGAGCGCGCGCCGCGCCGCCGCCAAGATCGTCGTGGAGTACGACGTCCTGGCGCCGGTCACCGACGAGGCGTCGGCCACCGGACCCGGCGCGCCCGTGCTGCACCCGGACCGGGACGACCCCCACGCCGCGCACGTCCCGCACCCGAACATCGTGCACCGCCAGCCGGTCAAGCGCGGCGACATCACGTCCGCACGCGCGCGTGCGGACGTGATCGTGCGCGAGGAGTACGAAGTCGGCATGCAGGACCAGGCGTTCCTCGGTCCGGAGTCCGGGCTCGCGGTCCCCGCCGATGACGGCGGCGTCGACCTGTACGTCTCCACGCAGTGGCTGCACGTCGACCGCGAGCAGATCGCCCCCGTGCTCGGCCTCCCCGAGGAGAAGGTGCGCCTGTCCCTGTCCGGTGTCGGCGGCGCCTTCGGCGGCCGCGAGGACCTGTCCATGCAGGCCCACGCCGCTCTGCTGGCCCTGCGCACCGGCAAGCCGGTGAAGATGGTCTACGACCGGTACGAGTCGTTCTTCGGCCATGTGCACCGCCACCCGGCCCGCATCGTCTACGAGCACGGCGCGACCCGCGAGGGCCGGCTCACCCATGTCGTCGCCCGGATCGTGCTGGACGGCGGCGCGTACGCGTCCTCGACCCCGGCCGTCGTCGGCAACGCCGCGTCGCTCGGCCTCGGCCCGTACGTCTGCGAGAACGTCGACATCGAGGCCGTCGGGCTCTACACCAACAACCCGCCGTGCGGCGCGATGCGCGGCTTCGGCGCGGTCCAGGCCTGTTTCGCGTACGAGTCCCAGATGGACCGGGTCGCGGCCGAACTGGGCCTGGACCCCGTGGAGTTCCGGCAGCGGAACGCCATGGAGCAGGGCTCGCCGATGCCCACGGGACAGCCGGTCGACGCGCCCGCCCCGGTCGCCGAACTGCTGCGCCGGGTCAGGTCACGGCCGCTGCCGCCCGAGCGGCAGTGGGAGTCGGCGGGCGCGGGCCCCGACCCGCGCGCGCTGCCCGGCGGCCGGTCCCACACCACGCACGGCGAAGGCGTCGTGCGGGGTGTGGGCTATGCCGTCGGCATCAAGAACGTCGGCTTCTCCGAAGGCTTCGACGACTACTCCACGGCACGGGTACGGCTGGAGGCCGTCGGCGGCGAGCCGGTCGCGACGGTGCACACCGCGATGGCCGAGGTCGGCCAGGGCGGCGTGACCGTGCACGCGCAGATCGCCCGCACCGAGCTGGGCGTCGCCCAGGTGACCATCCAGCCCGCCGACACCGCGGTGGGCAGCGCCGGTTCGACCTCCGCCTCCCGGCAGACGTACGTCACCGGGGGCGCGGTACGCCACACCTGCCAGGCCGTGCGCGCGCGGGTCCTGGAGCTCGGGCGGCGGAGGTTCGGCTCGTACCACCCGGCCTGGTCGAGCGCCGGCCTCCGCCTGGAGGGCGGGAAGGTCGTCACCGACGGCGGCGAGGCGCTGGCCGACCTGGCGGACGTACTCGACGGCGAGACGATCGACCTGGAGCTTCAGTGGCGGCACCGTCCGACCCGCCCCCTGGACCGGGAGACCGGCCAGGGGCACGGCCATGTCCAGTACTCCTTCGCGGCGCACCGGGCCGTGGTCGAGGTGGACACCGAACTCGGTCTGGTCAAGGTCGTGGAGCTGGCCTGCGCCCAGGACGTCGGCAAGGCGCTCAACCCGCTGTCGGTCACGGGCCAGATCCAGGGCGGTACGACACAGGGGCTCGGGCTCGCGGTCATGGAGGAGATCGTGGTGGACCCGGAGTCGAAGATCCGCAACCCCTCCTTCACCGACTATCTCATCCCCACCATCCTGGACACCCCGCCCATCCCGGTGGACGTGCTCGAACTGGCCGACGACCACGCGCCGTACGGCCTGCGCGGGGTCGGCGAGGCCTCCACGCTGTCGTCCACACCGGCCGTCGTCGCGGCCATCCGCCAGGCGACGGGCCTGCCCCTCACCCGCGTACCGGTACGCCCCGAACACCTCACGGGCACCGCCTGACGGCTCCCGCCCGGCTCCCGCCCACACCCACCTGACATCCATCTGACATCTGACATCCGCCCCGGAGGCCACCGTGCTGGACATCGCCGAAGAGTTGCACCGCTGGGTCGAGCAGGGGCGTGACTTCGCCGTGGCCACGGTGGTGGCCGTGAGCGGCAGCGGGCCCCGGCAGCCCGGCGCCGCCCTCGCCGTGGACGGTGCGGGCACGGCGGTCGGCTCGGTCTCCGGCGGATGTGTGGAGGGCGCCGTCTACGAGCTGTGCCAGCAGGCCCTGGCGGACGGCGCGTCCGTCGTCGAGCGGTTCGGATACAGCGACGAGGACGCCTTCGCGGTCGGCCTGACCTGCGGCGGCGTCATCGACATCCTGGTCACCCCGGTCCGCGCGGACGCGCCGACCCGGCCGGTGTTCGCGGCAGCCCTGGCCGCCGCGGCCTCCGGTCAGGCCACGGCGCTCGCCCGGATCATCGAGGGCGGCCCCGCCGAGCTGAGGGGCCGGGCGCTGTATGTGCGCGCGGACGGCTCGTACCAGGGCGGCCTCGGCGGCCGCCCCGAACTGGACCGCACCGCGGCGGGCGAGGCCGCCGCGATGCTGGACGCGGGCCGCACCGGCACCCTCACCCTCGGCGCGGACGGCTCCTGCGCGCTCGGCGAGGACGGCACGCGCGCAGGCGAACTCCGCACACTGCTGGTGGAGTCGAGCGCGCCCGCGCCACGGATGATCGTGTTCGGCGCGATCGACTTCGCCGCCGCGCTGGTGCGGGTCGGCAAGTTCCTCGGCTACCACGTCACCGTCTGCGACGCCCGCCCGATATTCGCCACCCGCGCCCGCTTCCCGGACGCCGACGACATCGTCGTCGACTGGCCGCACCGCTATCTGGAGCGGACGGACGCGGACGCCCGCACGGTGCTGTGCGTCCTCACCCACGACGCCAAGTTCGACGTCCCCCTGCTCCGGCTGGCCCTCACCCTGCCCGTCGCCTACGTCGGCGCGATGGGGTCCCGCCGTACCCACCAGGACCGCGACGCGCGGCTGCGCGAGGTCGGCGTCACCGCGCCTCAGCTCGCCCGCCTGCACTCCCCGATCGGCCTGGACCTCGGCGCCCGTACGCCCGAGGAGACGGCCCTGTCCATCGCCTCCGAGATCGTCGCGGCCCGCCGCGGCGGCACCGGCGTGTCCCTCACCGGCGCCCACACCCCGATCCATCACGACGGCGACGACTCGGCGCCGCCCCCATCGGCCATGACACAGGCCGTTCCGCCCGCGCGGTTCTAGCATGATCCCGTGCCCCAGGAACCCCCTCAGGAACCCCCTTCTGCCCCCGGCCGCGGCTCCAGTCCCGGCCCCGCCGCGTCCGCGTGGTGCGAGATCGAGAGCCTTGGCGAGTTCGACGCGGCGGTCGCCGCCCGCGGGACGCTCGCCGAGTGCCGGATCCAGGCCGTCGACCTGACCGGACGCACCGCCGCGCTGCTCGCCTGCGACACCGACGGCGCGGTGTTCCTCGGCTGCCCCATGCGGCCGGACGCGTCGGCCAAGGTACGGGCGAGCGGGGCGCTGGTCTTCCCGCCGGTGCCGGGGCTGCCCTTCGACCCGTACCGAGGGCGGCTCTACGCGCCGGACGAGCTGTTCGCCGGGCTCGCCGCCGGATACGACGCCACCCCCGACGCCCGCGCCTACGCCTGGTTCCAGCGGAGCAAGGCGGACGGTGACGTCTTCGCGTCGATGCTGCGCGCCATCCACGACGACGCGATCTCCGACGGCCTGGACGAACTCCTCGCCGACGCCCGCGTGGTGGGCGTCATAGGCGGCCATACGATGGCGCGCGGCTCACGGGACTACGCGGGCACGGCCCGCCTCAGCCGCACCCTGGCCCGCTCCGGCCTGACCGTCGCCACCGGCGGCGGCCCCGGAGCCATGGAGGCGGCGAACCTGGGCGCGTACGGCGCCCCGCACGAGGACGCGATGCTGGACGAGTCGCTCGAACTCGTCGCCAGGGCACCGTCCTTCACCCCCTCGGTCACCGACTGGGCGCGGGCCGCCTTCGCGGTGCGCGAGCGCTGGCCGCGCGGCGGCGGCTCGGTGGGCATCCCGACCTGGTTCTACGGCCACGAGCCGCCGAACGCGTTCGCCGGGCACATCGCCAAGTACTTCGCCAACGCCACCCGCGAGGACGGCCTGCTGGCCCGGTCCAACGCGGGCGTCGTCTTCCTTCCGGGCGCGGCCGGAACCGTCCAGGAGATCTTCGACAACGCCACCCCGAACTACTACGAGTCGCTGGGCGCGCCCACCCCCATGGTGCTGGTGAACCGCGCGCACTGGACGGAACGGCTGCCCGCCTGGCCGCTGCTGCGGGCACTGGCCCGCGACAGGGCGATGGAGTCCCGGATCGCCCTGGTCGACACGGTGGAGGAGGCGCCCGAGGCCCTGGCGCGCCTGGCCTCGGCCTGAACCGGGACCGCCGGACGGGCAACGCGGCGTCGGGACGGTCAGCATGTCGTCAGTCAGCGCGTCGTCGGTCAGCCGAAGGTCGCGCGCTCCAGCCAGAAGTCAAGCAACTCCCGCTCCCCCAGCACCTCCACCCGCTCGCTGTCGACCGGCAGCCGCCGGTAGAAGACCTGGAGCACATCGGTGAGCGGGCCGCGCAGCGCGACGGTCGCCTTGTCGTGCCCGCGCCGCCAGGTGAAGCCGTCGTCCCCGAACTCGATGAGCCACTCGGCGTCGAGCGCGGCCGTCGTGTCCGTGGCGTGCAGATGCAGGCTGCGGCCGCCGCCGCGCAGTTCCGCCGCGCTGTCCTCCGGTTCGGTGCGCTGGGCGAACCGTACGATGTCCAGCCATTCGTCGATCGCGTCGGCGGCGACCTCGGGGGCCAGTTCGTACCGGGCGCGCACCGTGTGCGCCGCGTCCGCGCGGTGCAGGGCCGTCTCATGGGTCATCCGCCGCGCCCAGAACGCGCTGCCGCGCTCCCACGCCCAGGTCCACACCTCGGTGTCGGGACCGGCCGCGCGCAGCGTGCTGACCAGCCGCTGGGCGCCGTCGGCCAGCCAGGCGTCCAGTGCGGCGGGGTCGTCGCCGTCCGGGCCGAGGAAGCCGGGCGTCTGCTCCTCGGGTATCTCGTCGGCCGCCTTCGTACGCACCATCATCTCGACCCACCGATGGGCCCCGCCCACATGCACGGCGAGCTCCCGCAGGCTCCAGTCCGGGCAGGTCGGCACGGTCGCCGCGAGGTCGGCGCCGCGCAGGCAGTCCCGCAGCAGCGCGGTCTGGCGGCCGATCTCAGCGCAGTATCGCTCATGATCGAGAGGAAGAGTCATGGGCGCACTCTAGGGCGCGGTACCGCCCCGCGCGCCACCGAGATTCGCCGCGCTCCGGGGCCGGGGGCTCGGGGCTCAGGGCTTGAGACGCAGGGCTCGGGGCTCGAGGCTCAGCCGAGTACGACGATCTCGTCCGGGTCGAAGGTCACCCCGACCGTCTCGCCCACCGCGGGGGCGTCCCGCAGGCCGCAGGCCGCCTCCAGGCGGGGCGCGTCGGCGGGCTGGAGGTGCACGGCGACGTGGGTGCCGCGGAAGGTGCGGGCCGCCACCCTGCACGGCAGCCCCGCCTCCTCCGGTACGAGGCGGACGCCCGCGGGGCGCACCAGCAGGTCGCGGGTGCCTTGCGCGGACCGCGCGGGGACGGGCAGCTTGCCCCAGGGCGTGTCCGCCGCCTCACCGCTGACCGCGGCCTCGACCACGTTGTCGAAGCCGAGGAAGCGGGCGACGAACGCGTCCGCAGGCCGCTGCCAGACCTCCAGCGGGGTTCCGGCCTGGGCGATGCGGCCGTCCCGCATCACCACGACCCGGTCGGCCAGCGCGAACGCCTCACCCTGGTCGTGGGTGACGGCGAGCACCGTGGTGCCCAGCTCCGCGAAGAGCTCCCGGAGTTCGACGACGAGGCGTTCCCTGAGCGACCGGTCGAGCTGGCCGAGCGGCTCGTCCAGCATCAGCAGCCGGGGCCGCGGCGCCAGCGCCCTGGCCAGCGCGACACGCTGCTGTTCACCGCCGGACAGCGAGCCGACGGCGCGCGCCGCGGCGCCCGGCAGCCCGACCAGCTCCAGCAACTCCCGCACCCGTGCGTCGCGCTGGGCGCGCGGCACCGCGCGCGTGGTCAGACCAAAGGCGACGTTGCCGCCGACGTCCCGCTGGGGAAACAGCTGATGGTCCTGGAACATCAGCCCGACGCCCCGCTGGTGGGCGGGGACGCGGCCCTGGTCGCGGCCCTCGAGGAGGACCCGGCCGCCGTCCAGCGGCTGGAGGCCCGCGACCGCCCGCAGCAGGGTCGACTTGCCGCTGCCGCTGGGCCCGAGCACGCAGACGATCTCGTGCTCGGCGACCTCCAGGTCCACGCCGTGCAGCGCGGGTGCGCCCGCGAAGCGGACGGTGGCGTCGGTCAAGCTGAGCAGGGCTGCCATCAGAACTCCCCGGTCCGGTCGGTGCGGATGCGTTCGAGCAGCAGCAGCGAGACCGCGCACACCAGCATCAGCAGGGTCGAGAGGGCCATGGCCTGGCCGTAGTTGAGCTCCCCGGCGCGGCCGAGCAGGGTGGCCACGGCGACCGGCAGCGTCGGGTTGTCGGGCCGTGCGAGGAACACCGTCGCGCCGAACTCCCCGAGCGAGACCGCGAAGGCGAAGCCCGCGGCGATCAGCAGGGCCCGCCGCACCAGCGGCAGGTCCACCTCGCGCCACACCCGCCAGGGCGATGCCCCGAGCACGGCGGCCGCCTCGCGCAGCCGCTCGTCCACCGCGCGCAGTACGGGCAGCATGGTGCGGACGACGAAGGGCACACCGACCAGCGCCTGGGCCAGCGGCACCAGAATCCAGGAGGACCTGAGGTCCAGCGGCGGCTCGTCCAGGGCGATCAGGAAGCCGAAGCCGACCGTGACGGCGGAGACGCCGAGCGGCAGCATCAGCAGGGCGTCGAAGCCCCGCACCAGGCGGCCCGCCCGCCGGGTGAGCGCGGTGGCGGCGAGACCGCCGACCACGACCGCGATGACGGTCGCGACGAGCGCGTACTGGAGCGAGTTGCCGATCGCCTCGATCGGCGGCACCAGGAACGCGCCGCCCTCCTGGGAGGTCAGCTCCCGGTAGTACGTGGTCGCGTACCCGGTGGAGGTGTCGAAGGACCGTTCGACCAGCACGCCGAGCGGCACCAGGATCAGCAGCACGACGGTGAGCAGGACACCGGCGAGCAGCGCCCACTGGCCCGCTCCGCGCGGCCTGCGCGCGGTGTGCGCCGCGTCCACCAGGCGCAGCGCGGTCTCCCTGCGCCGTACGGTCCAGGCGTGTACGGCGAGGATCGCGCCGACCGCGGCGAACTGCACCAGGGTCAGCACGGCGGCGGTGTCGAGGGCGAGCAGCTGCGCGGTCTGCCGGTAGATCTCGACTTCGAGGGTGGTGAAGGCGGGGCCGCCCAGGATCTTGACGACGCCGAAAGAGGTGAAGGTGAACAGGAACGTCATCAGCGCGGCGGCCGCGACGGCGGGCCCCAGCGCGGGCAGGGTGACCTTGCGCCAGGCCGCCAGCCGGGAGGCGCCGAGCATCCGGGCCGCCTCCTCCTGGCGGGGGTCGAGCTGTGCCCACAGTCCCCCGACGGTGCGCACGACCACGGCGTAGTTGAAGAAGACATGGGCGAGCAGGATCGCCCAGACCGAGGTGTCCAGGCGCAGGCCCGCCAGTTCGTCGAGCAGGCCGCCGCGGCCGACGACGGCCAGGAACGCGGAGCCGACGACGACCGTGGGCAGGACGAAGGGGACGGTGACGACCGCCCGCAGCACCTGCTTGCCGGGGAAGTCGAAGCGCGCGAACACATACGCGCCGGGCAGGGCGATCAGCAGGGTGAGCGCGGTCGACGCGAGCGCCTGCCAGGTGGTGAACCACAGGACCGCGAGAATGTCGGGGTCGCTCAGCACATCGGCGAAGCGGCCGAAGCGCCAGCCGCCGTCGGCGTGCAGCCCTCGGGTGACGATGGCCGCGACCGGGTAGCCGAAGAAGACCGCGAAGAACGCGACGGGCAGGGCCATCAGGCCCAGCCGCGCCGCGCTCCCGCGCCAGGTGTGCCGCGCCGCGTTCCCGCTCCGGCCGGGCGGCGTACGGCCGTCCGCCGGCTGACCGGCCCGGCGCTCGCCTGCCTCAGCGCCTACTTCAGGACCAGTGACTGCCACGACTTGGTCCAGGCCTCACGGTTGTCGGCGATCTTCTCGGGGGCCATGGTCCGCGGGTCGTCGGCCTGCGCGCCGAACTCGGTGAACACCTCGGGCAGCTCGGCGTCCTCGACGACGGGGTTGACGAACATGTTCAGCGGCATGTCCTCCTGGAACTTCTTGGAGATCAGGAAGTCCAGCAGGGCCTTGCCGCCCGCCTCGTTCTTCGCGCCGTCCAGGAGACCGGCGAACTCGGTCTGCTGGAAGCAGGTGCCGGTGGCGACCCCGGTCGGGGCCTGCTTCGGCTGGGGGTCGGCGAAGTACACCTCGGCGGGCGGGCTGGAGGCGTACGACACGACCAGCGGTCTGTCTCCCTTGGCCTTCTTGCCGCCCGCCGAGCCGGAGAACTCCTCGTTGTACGCCTGGTCCCAGCCGTCGACGACCTTGACGCCGTTGTCCTTCAGCTTCTTCCAGTAGTCCTGCCAGCCGTCGTCCCCGTACTGGGCGGCGGTGCCGAGCAGGAAGCCCAGGCCGGGTGACGAGGTCGCGGCGTTCTCGGTGACCAGGAGGTTCTTGTACGCGGGCTTGACCAGGTCGTCGAAGGTCTGCGGCGGGTCGAGCTTCTTGTCGGCGAAGTACTTCTTGTCGTAGTTGACGCAGATCTCGCCGGTGTCGATGGGGGTGACACGGTGCTTGTCCCGGTCGAGCTGGAGCGCGTCGGGGACCCGGTCCAGGCCCTTGGCCTCGTACGGCGTGAACAGGTCGTTGTCGAGGGCGAGGGACAGCAGGGTGTTGTCGACGCCGAAGAAGACGTCGCCCTGGGGGTTGCCCTTGACCAGGACGGCCTTGCGGACTGCCTCGCCCGCGTCGCCGCTCTTGAGGACCTTGACCCGGTAGCCGGACTCCTTCTCGAACTCCTTGAGCACGTCCTTGGACGCGGCGAAGGAGCTGTGGCTGACCAGGGTCACGGTCTGGGAACCCGAGTCGCTCGCGGAGCCCGAGTCGCCGTCGCCGCTCCCGCAGGCGGAGAGGGTGACCAGGCCGAGGCCGGTGACCGCGGCCAGCGCCGCGGCTTTCCTGATGGTGCTCACTGGATTTTCCTCCTGGGTGTCCAGGAAGAGACGCGGCCCTGCCCGAAGCCTCGCGGGGCTTCGGGCAGGGCGCAACAGCATGAGGTGATGACCGAACTTCCTACCTCGAATGACCGAGGCGAGGTTCAGAGGGTCTGCGGCCTGGACGGTGCCGCACTCTCAGCGCTGTGGCGCTCCCCTGTCGGAATATGAAGATGTACGCGGACCAGACTACCGCTCGGCCGCGGCGAGCTGACCGCACGCTCCGTCGATCTCCTGGCCTCGGGTGTCCCGGATGGTGACCGGCACCCCGTGGGCGGCGATCGCCTCGACGAAGGCCTTCTCGTCCTCCGGCCTGGAGGCCGTCCACTTGGACCCCGGCGTGGGGTTCAGCGGAATCAGGTTCACATGCACCCGCTTGCCCTTGAGCAGGCGGCCGAGCCGGTCGCCTCGCCAGGCCTGGTCGTTGATGTCGCGGATCAGCGCGTACTCGATGGAGATCCGGCGTCCGGACTTGTCGGCGTACTCCCAGGCCGCGTCCAGCACCTCCCGCACCTTCCAGCGCGTGTTGACGGGGACGAGGGTGTCGCGCAGTTCGTCGTCGGGTGCGTGCAGCGAGACCGCGAGGCGGCACTTGAGGCCCTCGTCGGCCAGCCGCAGCATCGCGGGGACCAGGCCGACCGTGGAGACGGTGATGCCGCGCTGGGTGATGCCGAGGCCGTCCGGCTCGGGGTCGGTCAGCCGCCGGATGGCGCCGACGACGCGGTTGTAGTTGGCGAGCGGCTCGCCCATGCCCATGAAGACGATGTTCGACAGGCGCGCGGGCCCGCCGGGGACCTCGCCGTCCCGCAGCGCCCGCATGCCGTCCACGATCTGGTGCACGATCTCGGCGGTGGACAGGTTGCGGTCGAGGCCCGCCTGGCCGGTCGCGCAGAACGGGCAGTTCATGCCGCATCCGGCCTGCGAGGAGATGCACATGGTGACCCGGTCCGGGTAGCGCATCAGCACGGACTCGACGAGTGTGCCGTCGTGCAGCTTCCACAGGGTCTTGCGGGTGGTGTCGTTGTCACAGCTGATGTGCCGCACCACCGACATCAGGTCGGGCAGCAGGGCCTCCCGGAGCCGCTCGCGGGACGCCGCGGGGATGTCGGTCCACTCGGCCGGGTCGTGCGCGTACCGCGCGAAGTAGTGCTGCGAGAGCTGCTTGGCGCGGAAGGGCTTCTCGCCGGCGGCGGCGACGGCCTCCTTGCGTTCGGCGGGCGTGAGGTCGGCGAGGTGCCGCGGGGGCTTCTTGGCTCCGCGGGGCGCGACGAAAGTGAGTTCTCCGGGCTTGGGCATGGTCCCTCTTTTGCGGCTAAACCGCCGCCGCTCTCGCGGACCTGGTTACTCGCCGTCGTGGTTTCTCAATTGATGGTTGCGGTGTGTGTGGCCTCGCCAATTTTCGCACAGCGAGGCCACACGCTCAGGTCCCGACGAAGAGGACCAGCAACAGCCACACCACCGGCGCCGTCGGCAACAGCGAGTCCAGGCGGTCCATGATGCCGCCGTGGCCCGGCAGCAGGGTGCCCATGTCCTTGATGCCGAGGTCGCGTTTGATCATCGACTCCCCGAGGTCGCCGAGTGTGGCGCTGGCCGCGACGGCCAGTCCGAGCAGCAGCCCCTGCCACCAGACGCCGTCGTCGATCATCAGCTGCATGCACAGTGCACCGGCCGCCATCGCGAAGGTGACCGCGCCGAGCAGCCCCTCGCGGGTCTTTCCGGGGCTGATGCGCGGCGCGAGCTTGTGCTTGCCGAAGCGCCAGCCGACCGCGTACGCGCCGGTGTCGCTGACCACGGTCAGCAGCAGGAAGGTGAGCACCCGCTGCGGGCCGTCGTCGGCGGTGAGCATCAGCGCCACGAAGGTGGCCAGGAACGGCACGTAGAACGCGGCGAACACCCCGGCCGTGACATCCTTCAGATAGCCGTCCGGCGGCTCGGCCATCCGCCAGACCAGCACCGCGAGCGCGGTGAGCGCCATCGCCACCCAGGCGCCCTCGGGGCCGCGTACGTACCCGGCCACCACCATCGCCGCGCCGCCGACCGCGAGCGGCACCAGCGGGGCCTTGATCTCCTTGCGCTCGGCGAGCCGCGAGGTGAGCTCCCACAGGCCGACCACGACGGCGAGCACTATGACGCCGACGAAGACGGCCTTCACGATGAACAGCGACGCCACGATCACCGCGCCGAGGCCGACGCCGACCCCTATGGCCGCGCGCAGGTCGCGGCCCGCGCGCTTCTTCCGCGGGGCTTTGTGCGGCTGCGCGGGCTGCTGCGGGGACGGCGTACTGGGCGTGGGGACGCCGTCCCGGTCACGGCTCGCGTCATGGTTCGCGGCATGGTCACGGTCCGCGTCGCGGTGTCCGTCACCGCCGTCGGCGTCCGGCACCTCGGGCACGATGGGCATGGGCCGAGTCTGCTGGGCCGCGGGCTCATCGTAGGCGGGACCCGCCGACGCAGACCCCTGGACAGGCCCCGGCTCGGGCGGTCTCCAGTGGCCGGCCTGCGGCGGAGCCCCCCAGGAAGAGTCGTTCATCAGACCTCGAGGAGCTCGGATTCCTTGTGCTTGAGCAGCTCGTCCACCTGCGCGACGTACTTCGCGGTGGTGTCGTCGAGCTCCTTCTCGGCACGGCGGCCCTCGTCCTCGCCGACCTCGCCGTCCTTGACGGCCTTGTCGATGGCTTCCTTGGCCTTGCGGCGCACCGCGCGGATCGAGATCTTGGAGTCCTCGGCCTTGCCCTTGGCGACCTTGATGTAGTCCCGGCGGCGCTCCTCGGTGAGCTCGGGGAAGTTCACTCGGATGATGTGCCCGTCATTGCTCGGGTTGACGCCCAGGTCCGAGTCGCGGATCGCCTGCTCGATGTTGCGCAGCGCGGACTTGTCGAACGGCGTCACCACGGCCATCCGCGGCTCGGGGACCGAGAACGACGCCAGCTGGTTGATGGGCGTCAGCGCGCCGTAGTAGTCGGCCACGATCTTGTTGAACATCGCCGGGTGCGCACGGCCGGTGCGGATCGCGGCGAAGTCCTCCTTGGCGACCACGACGGCCTTCTCCATCTTCTCCTCGGCCTCGAGGAGGGTCTCTTCGATCACCACTTGCTCCTGCGTGTCTTGAGTGGGCCCGGCATGCACGGGGCGGCCGGCTGCGTCGCGTCTCTTTCCTGCACGGTGTCCGACCGGCAGGGCTTTGTCTATCCCTCGGGGAGGCCCCCGGATCAGCTCCGGGTGCCCTGGTCGCTCACGAGCGTGCCGATCTTCTCACCCTTGACCGCGCGCGCGATATTGCCTGCGGCCAGCAGTTCGAAAACGAGGATGGGCAGCTTGTTGTCCCGGCACAGGGTGATGGCGGTCATGTCGGCGACCTTCAGGTCGCGGGTGATGACCTCGCCGTACCCGAGAGCGTCGAACTTGACGGCGTCGGGGTTGGTCTTGGGGTCGGAGTCGTAGACCCCGTCGACGCCGTTCTTGCCCATGAGCATCGCCTCGGCGTTGATCTCCAGAGCGCGCTGGGCGGCCGTGGTGTCGGTGGAGAAGTACGGCATGCCCATGCCCGCGCCGAAGATCACGACGCGGCCCTTCTCCAAGTGGCGTACGGCGCGCAGCGGGATGTACGGCTCGGCGACCTGCCCCATGGTGATGGCGGTCTGGACCCGCGAGTCGATGCCCTCCTTCTCCAGGAAGTCCTGGAGGGCCAGGCAGTTCATCACGGTGCCGAGCATGCCCATGTAGTCGGAGCGGGCCCGGTCCATGCCGCGCTGCTGCAGCTCGGCGCCGCGGAAGAAGTTGCCGCCGCCGAGCACGACCGCGATCTGGGCTCCGTCGCGCACGACGGAGGCGATCTCCCGCGCGATGGTGTGCACCACGTCCGGGTCGACACCCAGACCGCCGCCGCCGGCGAACGCCTCGCCGGAGAGTTTCAGGAGATAGCGGCCGGTCTTTTTGCCGTCGCCGCTGCTGTCGGACTTGGTCATGGGAATCTCCTAGTGGTGCACATACGAAGAGGCCATTGCCGGTGGGATGTCAATCGTCCCTCAGCGGCAATGGCCTCCTCGTCAGATCTGCGGTCGTCCGGCGCGTACGAGGGTCCGTACGAAAGGTCGTCGCCGGACGGCTGCTGTAGACCCTAGCGGGGTCTACAGTCGATCGCGGTACGGACTCAGATGCCGACCTTGATGCGCGAGAAGCGCTTCAGGGTGACACCGGCCTCGTCCAGGACCTTCTGGACGGTCTTCTTGTTGTCCAGCGCGTACGGCTGGCCGAGCAGGGTGGCGTCCTTGAAGAAGCCGTTGACGCGACCCTCGACGATCTTCGGGAGGGCGGCCTCGGGCTTGCCCTCGGCGCGGGTGGTCTCCTCGGCGACGCGGCGCTCGGCCTCGACGACCTCGGCCGGGACGTCCTCGCGGGAGAGGTACTTGGGCGCGAAGGCGGCGATGTGCTGGGCGATGCCCTTGGCGACCTCGGCGTCGGCCTTGTCGAGCTCGACGAGGACACCGATCTGCGGGGGCAGGTCGGGCATCGTGCGGTGCATGTACGCGGTGACGAAGCCGCCGGCGAACTGCGCGAAGCGGTCCAGGACGATCTTCTCGCCGAGGTTGGCGTTGGCCTCGTCGACGTACGCCTGAACGGTCTTGCCGGGCTCGATCTCGGAGGCGAGCAGCGCCTCGATATCGGCCGGGGAGGTCTTGGCGACGTGCGCGGCGAGGGAGTTCGCGACGGCCTGGAACTTCTCGCCCTTGGCGACGAAGTCGGTCTCGCACTTCAGCTCGACGATGACGCCGGAGGTGTTGTCGTCGGCGATGAGGGAGACCACGGCGCCGTTCTCGGCGGAGCGGCCCTCGCGCTTGGCGACGCCCTTCTGGCCCTTGATGCGCAGGGCCTCGACGGCCTTGTCGACGTTGCCCTCGGCCTCGTCCAGCGCCTTCTTGCAGTCCATCATGCCGGCGCCGGTGAGCTCGCGGAGCTTCTTGACGTCAGCGGCGGTGTAGTTCGCCATGATTCTCGGAATTCTCTCTCGAAGCGAAGTCTGAAGATCTACGGGTGGACAGAGCTACGGGTGAACGGCGGGGGCGGCATGCCGCCCCCGCCGTCAACTACCGCGTCTGTGACCGGTTCCCCGGTGTCCCTGGGGAGGTCAGGCCTGCTTGGCGGCGTCGTCCGCGGCCGGGGCCTCGGCGGCGGCCTCGGCCGGCTTCTCGGCCTCGGCGGCCGGGGCCTCGGCGGGCTTCTCGGCGTCGGCCTTCTCGGCGTCGGCCTTCTTCTCGCCCTCGAGCAGGTCGCGCTCCCACTCGGCCAGCGGCTCACCGGCGGCCTTCTCGCCCTTGCCCTCACCGGCACCGCCGGAGCGGGCGATGAGGCCCTCGGCGACGGCGTCGGCGATCACGCGGGTGAGCAGGGTGACGGAGCGGATCGCGTCGTCGTTGCCCGGAATCTTGTAGTCGACCTCGTCGGGGTCGCAGTTGGTGTCGAGGATGGCGACGACCGGGATGTTCAGCTTGCGGGCCTCGCCGACCGCGATGTGCTCCTTCTTGGTGTCCACGATCCAGACGGCGCTGGGCACCTTCTGCATCTCGCGGATACCGCCGAGGGTCTTCTCCAGCTTGGCCTTCTCGCGGGAGAGGACCAGCAGCTCCTTCTTGGTGAGGCCGGAGGCGGCCACGTCCTCGAAGTCGATCTGCTCGAGCTCCTTCAGGCGCTGCAGGCGCTTGTAGACGGTCGAGAAGTTGGTCAGCATGCCGCCGAGCCAGCGCTGGTTCACGTAGGGCATGCCCACGCGGGTGGCCTGCTCGGCGATGGCCTCCTGGGCCTGCTTCTTGGTGCCGACGAACATGACCGTGCCGCCGTGGGCGACGGTCTCCTTGACGAACTCGTAGGCGCGGTCGATGTACGACAGCGACTGGAGCAGGTCGATGATGTAGATGCCGTTGCGCTCCGTGAAGATGAAGCGCTTCATCTTCGGGTTCCAACGACGGGTCTGGTGACCGAAGTGGACGCCGCTTTCCAGCAGCTCCCGCATCGTGACGACGGCCATGGCCGTACTCCTTGGTGTTCTAGGTTCTCGGTTAAGTCCTGACACCCCTGCGCGTGCCGTGCCACATATGCGGGCCAGCCGGGGGCAGGCCGCATACGGGACCGAGGGACGCTGGCGTCGATGCTGGTGAGCGGGGCTCATGGCCTCGACGTCGGGGCGTGCGAAGTCGACCCGGTGACCCGGATCGCCACAAGAAGTGTACGGGACCCGCGAGGTACCGGGTGACGCCGCTGTCCACAACCGGGGAGTTGTCCACAGATCCGGGCCATGATCAGCGCGGTGGGGGCGGCTGGTGCCACGGTTCCGGAATGAACGAGACGAAGAGAGCGCTGCTGTGCGCCGTCCTGTTTGTGGTGCTGGGCGCGGCACTGGTCGCGGCCGGGACCGGGGGGCGCGTGGGATCGGGGGTGGGCGTGGGCATGGGCATGGGCGTGGGCGTGGGCGTGGTGGGGGCTGCCGTGGCCGCGGAAGACGAGGAGCGGGTCCAGTCGGCCAGGGAGCAGCCGGCCGAGGCCCGGCCGGGCGGAGAACGGCCGGGCGGAGAACGGCCGGGCGGAGAACGGCCGGGCGGAGAACGGCCGGGCGGAGAACGGGGACGGCCGGGCGGGCGGCGGGGGTGGCCGGTCGGCGAGCGGCCCGCGGTGCTGCGGGGCTGGGAGCCGCCCGCCTCGCCGTACGGGCCCGGACACCGTGGGGTGGATCTCGCGGGCTCGCCCGGCGCGGCGGTACGGGCGGTGGCGGCCGGGCGGGTGGCGTTCGCGGGGCGGGTCGCGGGGCGCCCGGTGGTGTCGATCGAGCTCGCCGGGACCGGGGAGCCGCCGCTGCGCACCACCTACGAGCCGGTGCGCGCCCAAGTCGAAAAGGGCGACGCGGTCGAGGCGGGCGAGGTGGTCGGGGTGCTGTCGCGGGAGGCGGCCCACTGCGCGCCCACCTGTCTGCACTGGGGGCTACGCCGCGCCCACCGCTACCTCGACCCGCTCTCGCTCCTCCCGCCGCGCGGCCCGTCCCGTCTGCTCCCGGTGTTCGGGGTGCCGGAGCCGCCCGCGGTGGGAGAGGGGCCGGACGTCAGCCCCGTACCCCGCGCAGCGCGAGCGACACCGCCGCGTCGGTGATCGCCGCCGAATCCTCCGCCGCGCCCGCCTCGACGCGGCGGACCGCCGCGTCGACGATGCCCTGCAGAAGCATCGCCGCCAGCCGCGGCTGCGCGTGCCCCAGCGTGTCGAGTGCTTCGACGATCATCGCGACCAGGCCGCCGTGCGCGGCCCGGATCTTCTCGCGGGCGCCCGCGTCCAGCTCGCTGGAGGAGATCGCGACCACCGCGCGGTGCCGCCGGTCACCGACCAGCGCGAGCTGTGCCCTGACATACGCCTCGACCTTGTCCTCGGGAGCCGAGACCTGCTCCATCGCGGTCTGGACCTCCGCCGCCCACACGGGGAAGTCGACCTCGCAGAGTTCCTCCACGACCGCCGCGCGGGAGCGGAAGTACTCGTAGACGGAGGACCGGGCCAGGCCCGTGCGCTCGGCCAGCGCGGGAAACGTCAGGGCGTCCGTACCGCCTTCGGACAGCAGGGAACGCGCGGCGTCCAGCAGGGCGCCGCGCTGCATCGACCGGTGCTCGGCCACGGAGGCCGCTCGAATCCTTGGCACGTTTCCACTTTACGGAGCCGACACCGGGGGCAGGACCGATTCACCGGCCGAAGCTCGCCAGCTTCGCCCTGAGCTGGAGCACCGACTTGGTGTGGATCTGGCTGACCCGGCTCTCGGTCACCCCGAGCACATGGCCGATCTCGGCGAGCGTGAGTCCCTCGTAGTAGTAGAGCGTGACCACGGTCTTCTCGCGTTCCGGGAGGGTGTTGATGGACCGCGCGAGGAGTCGGCGCAGCTCGCGGCCTTCGGCGACCTCAACCGGGTCGTCCGCCGAGGTGTCCTCCAGCGTGTCCATCAGGCTGAGCCGGTCGCCGCCCTCGCCCCCGACGTGCAGCAGTTCTTCCAGGGCCACCACGTTGGCCAGCGACAACTGACTGAAGACCGTGTGCAGTTCCTCCAGTCCGATGCCCAGCTCGGCGGCGACCTCGCCTTCGGACGGCGTGCGGCGCAGCTGCGCCTCGAGTGTGGCGTAGGCGCGTTCGACGTTGCGCGCCTTCTGCCGCACCGAGCGCGGAATCCAGTCCAGGGCGCGGAGTTCGTCGATCATCGCGCCGCGGATGCGGGTGATCGCGTACGTCTCGAACTTGATCTCCCGCTCGATGTCGAACTTCTCGATGGCGTCGATCAGTCCGAACACCCCGGAGGAGACGAAGTCCGCCTGTTCGACGTTGGGCGGCAGCCCGACGCTCACCCGGCCCGCGACGTATTTCACCAGCGGTGAGTAGTGCAGGATCAGCTGCTCGCGCAACCGTCCGTCGCCCGTCGCCTTGTACGAGCGCCACAACTCGTCGAGCGACGAGGGTGCGGGCGGCCGCACGCTGCCGCGGGCAGCTGGCGGAACAGCCGCCCGGTCAGACCCGGAGGTGTGCTGGGGCATTCGTCGCCTTGCGTCGTCCAACTGGGGCACTGGGGTGAACTGGAGGGAGTGAGGGCGGAATTGAGGGACCGAGGGGGACCGAGGGGGACCGAGGGGGGAGGCTGAGAGGGGATACGTCGCGGTCGGGGGCCGGGAGCCATGTGAGCGTAGCGTGACTGCGGCGTCGCAGTCTGCGAAGAGTAGGGGATCGGGTATGGGCAGATACGTTCAGCCGGTCGGCCCACCGTGCCGTTTCACCCGTCGGCGGCCGCGGCCGGGCGGCCGTCCGCCAAGGTCATCGGGGATCACCCGGACGGCGGAAGCCCTCTGACCACCTCCGTTCATGAGACGAAAAGACAGTCTGCGTCGTCTGGCGTGTCAACTTCCAGTTGTCGCCGTGTCGTTCGACGAACCCCAGGGACTGGAGTTCGTACAGCCTGCCGACGGCGTCATCCGGCGTGGTCGCCGCGCCGTGCGCGATGTCCCGCACCGCCATCTCCCCGCCAGCCGGCAGCACGGCGAGCACCCGCGCCGCCTGCGGCCCGAGCAGATCCCTGGGCACCACGGGACCGCGCCGCTCCGGAGCGAGGTCACCCATGGACCCCACCAGCTCCACGATCTCGGCGGCGCTGGTGACCAGCACCCCTTCACCCCGCAGGAGTTGGTGCACTCCGTCGGACAGGCCGCTGGTGGCCGGACCGGGTACCCCTATCGTGTGACGGCCGAGCGACCGCGCCCTGCGCGCCGTCACGAGGGCTCCGCTGCGGCACGCCGCCTCGACGACGACCGTGCCCCGAGTGAGCGCCGCGATGACGCGGTTGCGCTGGATGAAGCGGTATGCCGTGGGGTGGTCGCCGGGCGGTAACTCTCCTACGAGCAGCCCCTGTTCGGCGATCCGGTCGAGCAGTCTGAGGTGCCCGCGCGGGTAGGGGACGTCGACTCCGCTGGCGAGCACCGCCACGGTGGCCCCGCCCGCGCCCAGGACTCCCCGATGCCCGGCGCCGTCCACACCGTAGGCTCCGCCGGACGCCACGACCCAGCCGAGCTCGGCGAGCCCCGCGCCGAGCCGGGTCGCCATCCGGGCTCCGTACTCCGTGCAGGCTCGGGAGCCGACGACGGCCACGGACCGCAGCGCCCACAGCCGCAGCGAGGCCCGGCCGCGGACCCAGAGCCCTACGGGCCGCGCGCACCCCAGGTCGTCCAGCTGCGCGGGCCATTCGGCGTCTCCGGGACAGACGAACCGCGCCCCGGCCGCGGCCGCCGTCTCCAGGTCGCGTTCCGGGCGGGCCGCGGCGGCCCGCCCGCGCAGCCCTTCCCTACGGGCCGCCGTCACCCGCGGAAACAGCTCGGCCCCCGCTCTGAGCCGCTCCATCAGGCCGCGCGCCCCGTATGAGCGCAGCCACTGGCCGCCCACGTCGTCGCCGGGTTCCAGGACTCGGGTCAGCGCGACCCTGGCCGTCCGCTCCCCCTCCCCCAGGGCCACCGCGTCCGTACCCTGGCTGCCGTGTGTCTCCTCCGGGCCTGTCACGCCCCGCCTCCGACCGCCATCGGCACTCCGCGTGACACGCCCGTGCGCAGCTGAAGCGCCAGCATCACGTCCTGTTCGTCCGGTCTGGCGTGCGCGGCCAGGTCGGCGATCGTCCATGCGATCCGCAGCACCCGGTCCAGGCCACGGGCGGTGAGCAGCCCCCGCTCCAGGTCCCGCTCGGCTTCGGCGAGCGCGCCGGGGGCGGCCTGCCAGCGGGTCCGCAGCTCATGGCCGGGCACTTCGCTGTTGGTCTGCCAGGGCGTGTCCGACAGCCGGGCGGCGGCCCGCTGTCTGGCCTCCCGCACCCGGTGCGCCACGGTCTCGGTGGACTCGCCCTGTCCCGCCTGGCCGGTCAGCTCCGAGCGGGTGACCGGCTCGACGGCGACCTTGAGGTCCACCCGGTCCAGCAGCGGCCCGGACAGCCGGGCCTGGTAGCGGCGGATCACGAAGGGCGGGCAGTCACAGGACTCTCCGACCAGGCTGTACCTGCCGCAGGGGCAGGGGTTGGCCGCCAGGACCATGAGGAACTTCGCGGGCAGCCGGACCACGCCCGCCGCCCGTGCGACGATGACATGTCCGGCCTCCAGGGGCTGTCTGAGCGCGTCCAACGCCTTGGGGCTGTACTCCGGCGCCTCGTCCAGGAACAACACTCCGCGGTGCGCCAGCGAGACAGCCCCCGGACGTGGCAGGCCGTTCCCGCCGCCGATCAGCGACTGCATGGTGGCCGAGTGGTGCGGGGCGCAGTACGGCGGGATCTCGATCAGGGGGCGGCCTGGCGGGAGTATGCCCGCCACCGAGTGGACCGCGGTCACCTCCAGGGACTCCTGCCGGGTCAGCGGGGGCATGACGGACGGCAGCCGCTCCGCGAGCATCGTCTTGCCCGCGCCGGGCGGCCCGGACAGGAAGAGGTGGTGCCCGCCCGCCGCGGCGACCTCGATCGCCGCCCGAGCCGGGCCCTGGCCCACCACGTCGGCGAGGTCCTGCTGGTGTTCCCGGTTCGCCGCTTGGGCGCTGAGGCCCGTGCCCGCCCCGGCGCCGGGCACGGTGAGCGCGGCCAGGGACGGATCGGGGCGGCCGGGGTCGTCGGGCTCCTCCTCGGGCACCGGCTCGTCCGTGAGCACCGCGATCAGCTGTCGCAGGCTCCGTACGCCCAGCACCGAGACGCCGGGCACCAGGGACGCCTCGGCCGCCGTGCGCTCCGGAACGACCACCTTGGCGTAACCCGCCTCGGCCGCCGCCAGCACCGCGGGCAGCACTCCGGGCACCGGGCGCACCCGGCCGTCCAGGCCCAGCTCGCCGATCATGACGATGTCGGCCAGCACCCGCGGGTCGATCCGCTCGGCCGCGCCCAGTGTCGCCGCGGCGATGGCGAGATCGAATCCGCTGCCCGCTTTGGGCACGGCGGCGGGGCTGAGACCGACCGTGAGTTTCTTCTGGGGCCACTCGGCGTCGGAGTTCACCACGGCCGCGCGCACCCGGTCCCGGCTCTCGGTGAGGCTCTTGTCGGGCAGCCCGACCAGAGTGAACGCCGCCACACCCGGCTCCAGGTCCGCCTGCACCTCGACCACGACGCCCTCGACGCCGACCAGCGCCACCGAGCAGGTGCGTGCGAAGCCCATCTCAGGCCACCCCCCGCACATGGTCGACGACGGGGGCCCCGCGCCATGGCAGCAGGACGCCCACCAGGTCGATTCGCACTCCGCCCGCGGGCGGCCCGCCGTGCCTGGCCAGCCAGCGCTCGGCCAGGTCGCGCAGGCGGTCCGTCTTCACCGGTGTGACGGCCGCCATGGGATCTTCAAAGGGCCGCCGCTCGTCGGGGCCGGCTCTTCGGGTCTTGACCTCGCAGATGACCAGTACATCGCGGTCCAGCGCGACGATGTCGACCTCGCCGCCCCGGCCGCTTCGCCAGTTGCGGGCCAGGACGGTCATTCCGCTTTCGACCAGCCGCCGGGCGGCGAGCTGCTCGCCGTACTTGCCGAGTGCCCCCTGTGCGTTCATACGGCACCACCTCCGGCACCGAATGTGACGCATCTCCGCCCGACGAGTGGATCTTGGTGGACAACCCGTCAGTTGTGGATAACTCCGTCACGCCCCAGCGGGCGGGACGCCGGCCGAGGTGCGGATGTCAGCTGCTCGGCAGTTCGAGGTCGCTTTTGTTGAGCTCCTCGATATTCACGTCCTTGAACGTGAGGACGCGGACCTGCTTCACGAATCTGGCTGGCCGGTACATGTCCCATACCCAGGCGTCGGCCATGGTGACCTCGAAGAACACCTCACCTTGCACCGAGTGCACCTGCATCTCGTAGTCGTTGGTGAGGTAGAAACGCCGCTCGGTCTCGATCACGTATTTGAACAGACCGACGACATCGCGGTACTCGCGGTAGAGCTTGAGCTCCATCTCGGTCTCGTACTTCTCGAGGTCCTCGGCGCTCATGGCATGTTCCCCTTCAGCCGTGCGTCCCCCTATTGTGCGCCAGCCTCGCGCGCCCCTAGACGATTTCGGTGTCAAGGACCACGGGACTGCTCGGAGGACCCTCGTCAAGCAGCCTGCGCAGCAGCTCGGCGAGCCTGGTCGGATACACCGTCTCATGGCAGGCCGCCAGTTCCCGCCACGTCCACCACCGCAGCCCGGCGACGCTGCGCCGCTCAAGCTCGGTCAGCCCACCGCCGACCGTCGCGGGTGTCGCGGTCGGCGCGTCCTGTGCCGTATGGGCCAGGAAGTACCACTCGTCCTGGTCCCAGCGCCGCCCGGCGAACGGGAAAGAGCACACCCGCCGCCAGAGCACGGGGCCGAGCTCGGCATCCGTGATGCCGGTCTCCTCGGCGAGTTCCCGCAGCGCGGCCTGCTCGCGGGTCTCGTCGCCCTCGACGCCGCCGCCCGGCGTGAACCACCAGTCGTCGGCGGGGTCGCCCGGCTCGTGTCCGTGCAGCAGCAGGACGCGGTCCCGCGGGTCGAGCAGCACTACCCGCGCCACCTTGCGCAGGGCCCGCGCGGGCCCCTCGGGTTCAGCGGCCACGCGAGCGCACCCCGTCGCGATCGCCCCGCCGACGGCCGAGGAACCCCGCCACCGGCCCGTACGCGGCCCCGCCGAAGATCAGCACCGCCCCGGCCAGCACCGTGCCGAGTACCAGCCGCAGCGGCCCCGGCGAGGACAGCGCGCCGAGTTCCCCGAAGCCGCTGGGCCGCTCCAGCATCCCGCCCATCGGCCAGGCCACGGCGTCGACCCTGGCCGTCACTGCGTCGCGCGGCACCGAGCCCTGGCCTGCCTCGTCCAGATGTGAGCGGGAGTCCAGTGAGCCGCCGCGCTCGTCGCCGAGCAGGAAGAGCCGCCCTTCGGGCACGGTCGTCGCGGGGATCGGTGTGGCGTCGGACGGGTCCGTGGCACGCAGATACGGTTCTTCGATCGATGTGCCGTTGACCGAGAGCCGACCGTCCGCGTCACAGCACGCGACCGTGTCACCGCCGACGCCGACCACGCGCTTGACCATCGGCACGCCGCTGCCCCAGCTCTGCTCGGTGAACACCACGACATCGCCGCGGCGCACCTCACCGCCGTCGATCCGCTCGGCCAGCACCCGGTCGCCACTGTCGATGGTCGGCGCCATCGACTCCGTGGGCACCGTGTACGGCTGATAGAGGATCGCGCCCCAGACGAAGCCGCCGAGGAAGAGGACGCAGCCGAGCGCCACCGCGACCGACGACAGCACGCCGCCGAGCCTGCCGCGACTCTCGTCCGTACGTGGTGCTGCTCTGCTCATCCCGTCCCCGTGTCTCAGAGGCGACCCCGGACGCGCCGGCGCGGACGGCCCGTCCGCGCCACACCCCAGGGAAGATCGGCGATCTGGGACGGCACCCTACCCGGCGGTACCGCCGCCAGAAAGCCTCCGCCTGCGCCAGAGCACCAGCGGCACCGCACCGGCGAGCCCCAGTGCTCCGGGCGCCGCGGCCGCCGTCACGCCCGCGGCGTTGATGCCGGACTGGTCGAAGGTGCCGGGCACCGGCAGGGTGCCCCAGCGGTTGACCGGCCAGGCCTTCACGAACGCGCGACCCACCACGTTGTCGACCGGGACGAAGCCGCCGCCCGGTTCCTGTCGGTGGTAGCGCGAGTCGCTGGAGTTCTGGCGGTTGTCGCCCATCACCCAGAGGTTGCCCTCGGGCACCGTGACCTTGAAGATGCCGCCGTCATTGATGTCGGTGCAGGGCGTGCCCATCGTGACGTACGACTGCTCGTCCAGCGGCTTGCCGTTGACCGTCAGCGGCCCGGTCCCCTTGCACTCCACCGTGTCACCGGCGACCCCGACGACCCGCTTGATCAGGTCCTTGTCCTCGGCCGACGGCATCAGGCCGATGAAGCTCAGCACCGTCTGAAACGCGTTGGGATCAGGGGTCGGCTCGCCCTGGAGCCAGTCCCCCGGATCACGGAAGACCACGACCTCGCCGCGCTCGGGCTCCGCGCCGAACCACGGGGTCAGCTTGTCGACCAGCACCCGGTCGCCGCGCTCCAGGGTGTTCTGCATCGAGTCCGACGGGATCGAGAAGGCCTGGACCAGGAAGGTCTTGATCAGCAGTGCGAGGATCAGGGCGATCCCGATGAGCAGCGGCAGCTCCTTCCAGAAGGAGCGTGGCTTCTTGGGCTGGGACTTCCTGGATTCGGCGTCCCCGGAGGCCGAGTCACCGCCTGCCGAATCATCGGATGCCGAGTCCCTGGAGTCCCTGGATTCGGCGTCCGCGGACTCGGAGCCCCCGGCCTGGGGGCCCTCGGGTTCGGAACCGCCGCTGCTCACTTCGCGTTCACCTTCGGGTTCGTCGTGTCCTGATCGTGCACCGACGGCCAAGTCCCCCACATCCACTCCTCGTTCCGTGCCACTGCCTGTCCCATGCGCGACGCAGGCCTACCACTCCCATAACGAGCGGGAGTTCCGCAGGAGTCGGGAGGGGGATCCTCGTGGTCAAATCATTGGAGACCACCCTATGCGACACGCCGATCGCCGTGGCCGACTCGCCACGCGCGTCCCCGGCGTCCGGAACCGAGGCGTATGTCTCACGCTCCTCAAGGGTGCGCCAGTGCCCGACCGGCCAGGCGATGACCTTCGCCGTGCCGACGACGCCGTCCTCGGAGACCGTGCCGTTGAACGCCTCGTCCAGGTGGAAGCGGGAGTCCGCCGAGTTGTCGCGGTGGTCTCCCAGGACGAACAGACGGCCCTGTGGCACGGTCACGTCGAAGGTGCGGGGCGGTGCGTTCTGCTTCAGGTACGGCTCGTTGAGCGCGACACCGTTGACGGTGACCTGGCCGCTGTCGTCACAGCACGTCACCCGGTCACCGCCCACCCCGACGACCCGCTTGATCAGGTCCTGTTCGTCGTCGGACGGCAGCAGCCCGATGAAGGCCAGGGCCTTCTTGGCCTGCTTGACGCCGATCGGGTCGTCCTGCCGTCGTCCCGGCGACTCGTCCGCGAGCCAGTCACCCGGATCCTTGAAGACGACCACGTCGCCGCGCTGTGGCCTGGAGCCGAACCACGGAGTCAGTTTGTCGACCAGTACGCGGTCGCCGATGTTGATCGTCTGTTCCATCGACCCCGAGGGAATGACGAAGGCCTGGACCAGGAAGGTCTTCAGCACCAGGGCGATCAGCGCCGCGACGCCGATCAGCAGGGGTATCTCCTTGAACACGGAACGCCGTCGGCGCCGCCGCACCTTGCGGGCCAGCTTGCGCCGCTCGGCCCGCCCGGCCGGTACCGGGGCGCTGGTCGGCCGGGTCCCGGTGGGCAGCCGGGTGTCGACGCCGCGGTCCGCCCGTGGCCGTCCACGGCTACCCATGCGCGCCGTCCGGCGCGGGCACGCGCGCGAAGCTCGACGGGCGGTCCAGGGACGTCCAGCGGTTCAGCGGCCAGCCGATCCAGTCGGCCCTGCCGATCACGGTGTCGACGGGCACCATGCCGCCGCCGGGCTTGCCGAGCCGGTCGCGCGAGTCACTGGACCTGGCGCGGTGGTCGCCGAGAACGAACAGGGTCCCTTCCGGCACCACGACGTCGAACGGCACCGCCGACGGTTCGTCTCTCGGGTAGAGGTACGCCCGCTCGTCCACCGGCTCGCCGTTCACCGTGAGGCTCCCCTCCTCGCCACAGCAGACCACCCGGTCACCGCCGACCCCGACGACGCGCTTGATGTAGTCGGAGTCACCGAACGCGTCAGTGCCGTCGAAGACGACGACATCACCCCGCTGAGGCTCGGAACCGAAACGGTACGCCAACTTGTTGACCAGCACCCGGTCTCCGGCCCAGAGGGTGGGCTCCATGGAGCTGCTGGGGATCTGGAACGGCTGCACCACGTAGCTGACGAGCAGCAGGAACGCCAGGCAGGCGGCGCCGACCGCGGCGACCGCGCGCCAACTGAGCCACGTCCGCCGCCGGGCGATCCGGCACGACAGATACGGCGACACACGCACGGAGCGCGACCCCTCGCCGTCCCCCGCGTGGTCGGCGGGTTCGGGAGAGTGATCGCGCTCCGTGTGCTGTGCTCGGCTGTCCATCAGGGCCTGAGCCTAACCGGCCGCTCCGGCCGACGGCCCTGACGGGTCCGGGGCCCGGCCAGCGGACCAGGCCCCGGCGCGAGATCAGTTCTCGCGCTTCTCCTTGATCTTCGCGGCCTTGCCGCGCAGGTCACGGAGGTAGTACAGCTTGGCGCGGCGGACGTCGCCCTTGGTGACGAGCTCGATCTTCTCGACGATCGGGGTGTGCACCGGGAAGGTGCGCTCGACGCCGACGGAGAACGAGACCTTGCGGACCGTGAAGGTCTCGCGGACGCCAGCGCCCTGGCGGCGGATGACTACGCCCTTGAACTGCTGCACACGGGAGCGGTTGCCCTCGATGACGCGCACGTGGACGTTGACCGTGTCACCCGGACGGAAGGCCGGGACGTCGGTCCGCAGCGACGCGGCGTCGACGGAGTCGAGCAGGTGAGCCATGATCGTCTACTTCCTCGCCGATGCCACAGGTCATCGGCGGAATATCGTGAATGAGTCTCGGGGTGCTGACGGCGTCAGGCGGGCGTCGTGTCCCCCTGTGGCAGGGGCGCACGCTGGACGTACAGCAGCGGCCTATTCTTCCACGTCCTGGACCTTGCGCCAAAATCGGCCGCCGGGCTCGGGCGCCCAGCCGAGGATGGACAGCGTCTCGCGGTCCTTCTTGTCGAAGTCGGCCGCGTCGCAACGTTCCAGCAGGTCGGGCCTGTTGAGCGCGGTACGCCGCAGCGCCTCGTCCCGCCGCCAGCGCGCGATCTTGCCGTGGTGGCCGCTCAGCAGGACGTCCGGGATGCCGCGGCCGCGCCACTCGGGCGGCTTGGTGTACACCGGCCCTTCGAGCAGGTTGGCCATCGCGCCGGGCGCGAAGGAGTCGTCACGGTGGGATTCGGCGTTGCCGAGTACGCCGGGCAGCAGCCGGGCCACCGCCTCGGTGATCACCAGGACCGCGGCCTCGCCGCCGGCCAGCACGTAGTCGCCGATGGACACCTCGTACACCGGCATCCGGGTCGCGTACTCGTCCATGACGCGGCGATCGATGCCCTCGTAGCGCGCGGGCGTGAAGACCAGCCAGGGGCGCTCGGAGAGCTCGACGGCGAGCTCCTGTGTGAACGGGCGGCCGCTCGGGGTCGGCACGACCAGGGCGGGCCCGGCGGCGCCTGCCTCGTAGCCGTCGGCCAGGAGGGCGTCGAGGGCGTCGCCCCAGGGGTCGGTCTTCATGACCATGCCGGGGCCGCCGCCGTAGGGCGTGTCGTCGACCGTGTGGTGCCGGTCGTACGTCCACTCCCGCAGGTGGTGCACATGGACGTCCAGCTGCCCACGCGCGCGTGCCTTGCCGACGAGGGAGACGCTCAGGGGCTCCAGGTACTCGGGGAAGATCGTGACGACGTCGAGCCGCATCAGTCCTGGTCCCCCGGCTCGCCGCGCCCGGCCCCCGCGTGCCCGGACTCCT
Organism: Streptomyces sp. O3; assembly: GCF_054788135.1. Classification (NCBI taxonomy): domain Bacteria; kingdom Bacillati; phylum Actinomycetota; class Actinomycetes; order Kitasatosporales; family Streptomycetaceae; genus Streptomyces; species Streptomyces sp. O3. Next base: position 9,984 of record NZ_JBTVYK010000002.1, on the reverse strand, counting down.
CGCGCGCGGACGCGATCTCCGCGCGGTCGTCGATCAGTCCCGGCGGCGGGTCGATGACGGCCCGCTGCTCCGCCAGGTCGATCCCGGTCACGATCTCCTCAACGAAGGGGATCATCACCTCGCTGCCGTCCGGGCGCTCCACGATGAACAGGTCCTGCGCGGCCAGGTGCGAGATCTCGGTGATCCGGCCGACCTCGGTGCCGTCGGTGAGCACCACGTCCAGGTCCACCAGCTGGTGGTCGTAGTACTCGTCCGGGTCTTCGGGCCGCTCGTCCGGGTCGACCTCGGCGATGAGCAGGGTGTTGCGCAGCGCCTCGGCGGCGTCGCGGTCACGGACGCCCGCGAAGCGCAGCAGCAGACGGCCGCTGTGCACCCGGCCGGTCTCGATGGTCAGCGGCCCGGCGGTCGCCGGGTCGGTGGCCAGTACGGCGCCGGGCGCGAGCCGCAGTTCCGGCTCGTCGGTGCGTACCTCGACGGTGACCTCGCCCTTGATGCCATGGGCGCGGCCGATCCGCGCGACTACCAGCTGCACGTGCGTTCTCTCCTGTCAGAGCCTGCTCTCCTACGACGTCGGGCCGGGGACGGCTCGAAAGCCCTCCCCGGCCCGAGCCGGTGCTGCGATGGTTCAGCGAACCTGGTCGACGTCGACGAGGTCGACGCGGACACCGCGGCCGCCGATAGCGCCCACGACGGTACGCAGGGCGCGTGCGGTGCGGCCGTTGCGGCCGATCACCTTGCCGAGGTCGTCGGGGTGCACCCGTACCTCGAGGACGCGCCCGCGGCGCAGGTCACGCGAGGCGACCCGCACATCGTCGGGGTTGTCGACGATGCCCTTCACGAGGTGCTCGAGAGCCTCCTCGAGCATGCTCAGGCCTCGGTCGACTCGGTGGATTCGGCCTTCTCGGCCTCGTCCGCCTTCTTGTCGGACTTCTTCGCCTTCTGGGTGATGGCCTCACCCTTCGGCTCGTCGGCGACGGCGACCGCGTCGAAGCTCGGGCGCTCGGCCTTCGGCTCCGGCTGCAGCAGCGGCGCCGGGGCCGGCAGGCCCTTGTGCTTCTGCCAGTCGCCGGTGAGCTTCAGGATGGCCATGACCGGCTCGGTCGGCTGGGCGCCGACGGACAGCCAGTACTGGGCACGCTCGGAGTCGACCTCGATGCGCGAGGGGTTCTGCACCGGGTGGTACAGGCCGATCTCCTCGATGGCCCGGCCGTCACGGCGGGTACGGGAGTCGGCGACGATGATGCGGTAGTGAGGCGAACGGATCTTGCCCAGACGCTTCAGCTTGATCTTGACTGCCACTGGAGTGGTGTCTCCTGGTCTTGACGTGGTGGGGCACAACGAGATGCCACGTGGGGTTGCGGTACCCGAGTGCCCGATGGACGCGTCAGCCGGAGGATGAGAGGGTTCCTGTGCGGCTGTCGAGTACAGCTAGTCATTGTGCCATACGCCATCGAGGGCGGCCGACCCCGGTGCCGGGCCGCCTCCGGGGTCCAGCCGCGTGCGTCATCTCCCGGCGGCCACCACCTCGGGGATGCGGAAGGGCTTGCCACAGCCGCCGCACACGATCGGCGCCTGGGCGAGCACCGACGGCACCACGCGGACGTTGCGTCCGCAGTCGCAGACCGCCTTGACCCGTACGCCGCCGCCGGACGAGCCGTGCCGCGCGGCGGGCCCCCGGAAGCTGCGTGCGGTGTCGTCGGACGTCGCGACGTCGTGTGCCTGGACGGCGCGCTGCAAGCGCTCGATCGTCGGGCGGTAGCGCTTCCTGGCCTCGGGGTTGAGCGAGACCAGGGAGAAGCCGCTGCTCGGGTGCGGTTCCTCGGGATGGTCCAGGCCCAGCTCCTCCGCGATCGCCAGGAAGCGGCGGTTGTGGTAGCGGCCGGCGCGTGAGGTGTCCCGGACGCCGCGCGCGGCGGCGATGCCGTGGACTGCCTCGTGCAGCAGTCGCTCGAAGGAGAGCTCGGCGCCACAGGCGGACGACGACTCTCCGATCAGGGATTCGGGCGCGGCAAGGTCCGGCAGCTCGGGGTGGTGCCGCTGAATGTCGGCCCACGCCTGTGCCAGCTCTGCGGCGAGAACAGGTGGTGTCGTGCTCACGTCGTGATAACGAGCCGGGGGCCCTCGGTGTTCCTATTACGGGGCATCTCAAATAATTTGCACGTACCAGTCGGTTGCTACTCATGCGTCACGACGACGGCGTGTGCGCTGATCTGCGGAGAAGCCACGCGTTCGCAGCAAGGTGGTACGTAGTGGCGCGTACGCCCCAGCGCGTAACCCCGGTCCGCGCGCCGGGTAACCCGTTCTCATCAGTTGCGCAAGAGACATTTCAGCCTGGTAACTCCCGGCGTGCGCCCCTCAGTACGCGCGGGCGACCAAAGCGACGTTACCGGGTGCGCCGTCCGCGTCCGGCACCGCCCCGTCCTCAGCGACCAGACACCGTACGGACACCGCGTGCTCGGCGAGCTTCGCCTCGCCCTCCGCGCCGAGCGTGGCCCACGGGATGCGCGCCCAGCCCCCGGCGGCCGTGGCCTCCAGGGCCTCGTCGAGCGTGGTGACGTCCGAGGTCCGGGACTCGCGGCGGGCACGGGCCTGGCTGAGGAGCAGCTTCTGGTCCTCTTCGAGGACCGTGGGAAGCAGCGCCGCCAGGCCGTCGACGGCGACGGCCTCCTTGCCGCCGGGAATGCGGCGGGCCAGCATCGCCGTGCCGCTCTCCAGGTCGCGCGGGCCGACTTCGACGCGTACGGGCACGCCCTTGAGCTCCCAGTCGACGGCGCGGCGCCCGAAGGGGACGTCGGTGCGGTCGTCGACCTGGACCCGGACGCCCGCGGCCCGCAGGGCGTCGCCGATCTCGCGGACCCCGGCGCGGACGGCGTCGTCGCCCTTGACGGCCAGGACGACGGCCTGCACGGGCGCGAGGCGGGGCGGGACGCGCAGCCCGTCGTCGTCGCCGTGCATCATCACCAGGGCGCCGATCATGCGGGTCGTCGTCCCCCAGGAGGTCTGCCAGACCAGTTCCTGGGTGCCCTCCTTGGACAGGTACCGGGTGTGGAAGGCCCTGGCGAAGTTCTGGCCGAGCTCGTGGCTGGTGCCGAGCTGGAGGGCCTTGCCGTCGCCCATCATGCCTTCGAGCGTGCGGGTGTTGAGCGCGCCCGCGAAGCGCTCCCTGGCCGTCTTGCGGCCCAGGACGAAGTCCATCGCCAGCACGTCGCGCATGAAGGCCCCGTAGACGTGCTCATGGATGCGGGCGGCGAAGTCGCGCGCCTCCTCGTACGTGGCGTGGGCGGTGTGCCCCTCTTGCCACAGGAACTCCGACGTGCGCAGGAACAGGCGCGGGCGCAGCTCCCAGCGGACCGCGTTCGCCCACTGGTTGATCTGGAGGGGCAGGTCGCGGTAGCTCCGCACCCACTTCGAGAAGTACTCGTTGATGATCGTCTCGGAGGTGGGGCGGACCACGACGGGCTCCTCCAGCTCCTTGCCGCCGCCGTGCGTGACGACGGCGAGTTCGGGCGCGAAGCCCTCCACGTGCTCGGCTTCCCTCGTCAGGTAGGACTGCGGGATGAACAGCGGGAAGTACGCGTTCTGGGTGCCCGTCTCCTTGATGCGGGCGTCCATCTCCTGTTGCATCCGCTCCCACAGGGCGTAGCCGTACGGCCGGATGACCATGGTGCCGCGTACCGGACCGTTGTCGGCCAGCTCGGCCTTGTTGACCAGATCCTGGTACCAGCGGGGGAAGTCGTCGGCACGGGGCGTGAGAACGGGAGCCTTCGCCATGGGCGCATGGTACGGCTCGGCCCGACCCCCTGGACGCCGTGGCGGATGGGGAGTTCTCTGGCATACGGGGGGCAGCGAGCGTCACCACTCGTCACCTCGCGTCGATTGGGGCACTGTCGATGACACCCACGCTCGTCCACACAGACCGAACGGAGCGGACGGAACGAACGGACGCGCGCGTACGCGCGCGGGACTGGGCGGAGATCCAGGAGCGGATGCTGGTGCCGCTCTACGAAGCCGTATACGAGCGGCTCGGAGTCGGCGCGGGCACCAGACTGCTCGGCCTCGGCTGCGGTTCCGGGCTCGCGCTGCTGCTCGCGGCGTCCCGAGGCGCGACGGTGACCGGTGTCGAGCCGGACGCCCCCGAACAGCTCGCGCTGGCCCGTGAGCGGCTGTCGCCAGGGCCTGAACCGGCCTCGCGGGGCCCGGCCGCCCGGCTGCTCGGCCAGACCCCCGACCGGGCGGAGGAGGCGGCGACCGCGGCGAGCCGACCCGCGTACAACCTGGTGACCGCCTTCCAGCCGATCGGCCGCGCGGCCGGGGACGGCGCGGGCCTCGTCGCCCTGCTGGAGCGGGCCGTGCCGCTCGCCGAGCACCGCGCCCCGGTGGTGCTGACGGGCTGGGGACCGCCCGAGCGCTGCGCCACCGCGTCAGTGCTGCGGGCGGCGGCGCGGCTGGCCGATCCGTCGCCCGCGACGGCCGGTCGGCGTCCCGCGCCGCGGGACGGCCTGGAGGGTGTGGCCCGGCGGGCCGGGCTGCGGGCGGCCCGCCAGGGGCATGTGGCCTGCCCCTTCGGGTACGCCGATGCAGGCAGTGCGGTGCGCGGGCTGCTGTCGACCGGGCTGTGCGACGCGGCGATCGAGGCGACGGATCCGGAGCGGGTGGCGAAGGAGCTCACGGAAGCGCTGCGGCCCCATCTGCGGCGGGACGGGACGGTGTGGATGGCGAACGCCTTCCGTTACCTCATCGCGCACACGCGCCCGTTCACCCGTCCTTCGTGAGCCGGGTGATGCCCGCCGCGCGGTACGCCTCCGCCTCCTCCAGCGTCTCGTTCTCCAGCAGCGCGGCCGCCAGCGCGTCCAGCTTGTCGCGATGCTCCCGGAGCTGGTCGCAGGCGCTCTCGTAGCACTCGTCGACGATGCGCCGCATCTCGTGGTCGACCACGTCGAGCGTCGCCGGGGCCGCCGCGAGCCCGTAGGGCTGCTGGCCGTCGTTCGGCAGCGCGGACAGGCGGCCGACCCGCTGGCTCATGCCCCAGCGCGCCACCATCCCCCGCGCGATGCCCGTCACCTGTTCGAGGTCGTTCTCGGCGCCCGTCGTGATGACGTCGAAGACGACGTGCTCGGCCGCCATCCCGCCCAGCGCGCCGATGATGCGCCCGCGCAGATACTCCTCGGTGTACGCGTACTTGTCGGCCTCGGGCGTCGACAGCGTCACGCCGAGCGCCCGCCCGCGCGGCACGATGGTGATCTTGCGGACCGGGTCGGCGCCCGGCTGGAGCATGCCGAGCAGCGCGTGGCCGCTCTCGTGGTACGCGGTACGGCGGCGGTCCTCGTCGGTCATCACGAGCGGACGCTCGGCGCCGAGCTGGATCTTCTCCAGGGCGTCGGAGAGGTCTGACTGGGTGACCGCGGGCTGGCTCCGCTTGACCGCGATCAGGGCCGCCTCGTTGGCCAGGTTGGCCAGGTCGGCGCCGGTCATCCCCGGTGTCGTACGGGCCACCTGGGCGAGGTCGACGTCCTCGGCCAGCGGGATCTCGCGGGTGTGAATCCGCAGGATGGCCTCCCGGCCGCCCCGGTCCGGCGGGCTGACCTGGACGGTACGGTCGAAGCGGCCCGGCCGGGTCAGGGCCGGGTCCAGGACGTCGGCGCGGTTGGTGGCCGCGATGACCACCACGCCCTCGGAGCCGGAGAAGCCGTCCATCTCGGTCAGGATCTGGTTGAGGGTCTGCTCGCGCTCGTCGTGGCCGCCCATCCCGGAGCCGCCGCCGCGGGCCCGGCCGATGGTGTCGATCTCGTCGATGAAGATGATGGACGGCGCCACCTTGCGGGCCTCCGCGAACAGCTCCCGCACCCGCGACGCGCCCACCCCCACGATCATCTCGATGAACTCCGAGGCCGAGGCCGAGAAGAACGGCACCTGAGCCTCGCCCGCGACCGCCCGTGCGAGCAGCGTCTTGCCGGTACCGGGCGCACCGGCCAGCAGGACTCCGCGCGGCATCTTGGCGCCCATCCTGCGGTAGGAGTCGGGGTTCTTGAGGAAGTCGACGACGTCGTTCAGCTCGCCCTGCACCTCGTCGATGCCCGCGACGTCCGCGAAGGTGGTGCGCTGGCCCGCCTCCAGCTCGACCGGCTTGGGCGGGGCCTTGCGGCCGAGCATGCCGCCGGCCCCGCCCAGGCCCGCCGCCATCCGCCGGGCGATGAACAGCCACAGCGCCACCAGCAGCAGGATCGGCAGCAGCGAGATCAGCAGGTTGCTGAGCAGGCTGGGCTCCTCGAACACCGGCTCGGCGGTGACCTCGACCTTCTGCTCGGTCAGCTCGTCCCAGAGCTTGTCCTCGGCGAAGCTGGGGCGCTGGGTGGTGAACCTGTCGTAGGTGCCCTTGTCCCCGTCGGGCACGTCCGCGGCCTTCTTCAGGTTGCCCTGGATCTGGTCGCCCTTGGCGTAGATCTTCTCGACGTTGCCGCCGGTGACCTGGCTGCTGAACTCGGTGTACGAGATCGTCGTGGGCTCGTCGTCGCCGAAGAAGGACAGCACGAGGTTGGTGGCCAGATAGACGAGCAGCGCCGTCAGGATCAGGCCGGTCCAGCGCATCTTCCGCTTGGGCGGTGGCGACGGCGCTCCCTCGGAGCGCCACGGCTGGTCGGTGCGGTCGCGTGGAGGCACGGGACTGGTCACGCTGGCCATTATCGACGCACGGGACAATCCCGGCATTCCCGGTGGGTCATGACAACGAGTAAGGGGCGCCCTCCAGGGAGGACGCCCCTTACCGGCCGTGTCACCGGCCGCGCTGCCGACCGACTTACCGGCCGTGCTGCTGGGCTCAGCCCATGAACTTCTTGAACTCGTCCGGCAGCTCGAAGTCCTGCGCCTGCTGGCCGCCCGGCATCCCGAACGCGCCGCCCTGCTGCGCCTGCTCCTCGCGGCGCTTGGCCGCCTCCAGCTCCTGCTGCTTGCGCTTCATCGGGTTGCCGGAGCGCTGCTTGCCCTTGGCCTGCTTCTGCTTCTTCTTCTGCCGACCGGGACCGCCGCCCATGCCCGGCATGCCGGGCATCCCCGGCATGCCGCCGCCCTGGGCCATCTTCGACATCATCTTGCGGGCCTCGAAGAACCGCTCGACGAGGTTCTTCACGGCGCTGACCTCGACGCCCGAGCCCTTGGCGATACGCGCGCGCCGCGAGCCGTTGATGATCGTCGGCTCGTTGCGCTCGGCCGGGGTCATCGACTTGATGATCGCGGCGGTGCGGTCCACGTCCCGCTCGTCGAGATTGTCGATCTGGCTCTTCATCTCCCCCATGCCGGGGAGCATGCCGAGCAGCTTGCTGATGCTGCCCATCTTCCTGACCTGCTCCATCTGGGCCAGGAAGTCGTCGAGCGTGAACTCCTTGGGGCCCTTTTGGAGCTTGGCCGCCATCTTCTCGGCCTCGGCCTGGCTGAAGGTCTGCTCGGCCTTCTCGATGAGGCTGAGCATGTCGCCCATGCCGAGGATGCGGGACGCCATGCGGTCCGGGTGGAACGCGTCGAAGTCGTCCAGCTTCTCGCCGTTGGAGGCGAACATGATCTGCTTGCCGGTGACGTGCGCGATGGAGAGCGCGGCGCCGCCGCGGGCGTCGCCGTCGAGCTTGGAGAGCACGACGCCGTCGAAGCCGACGCCGTCGCGGAAGGCCTCGGCGGTGTTGACCGCGTCCTGACCGATCATCGCGTCGACGACGAAGAGGACCTCGTCCGGGCTGACGGCGTCACGGATGTCCGCGGCCTGCTGCATCATCTCCTGGTCGATGCCGAGGCGGCCCGCGGTGTCGACGATGACGACGTCGTGGACCTTGGTCCTGGCGAACTCGATGGAGTCCTTGGCGACCTGCACCGGGTCGCCGACGCCGTTGCCCGGCTGCGGCGCGTACACCGCGACGCCCGCGCGCTCGGCGACGACGCTCAGCTGGTTCACCGCGTTCGGGCGCTGGAGGTCGCAGGCGACGAGCAGCGGCGAGTGGCCCTGACCCTTGAGCCAGCGGCCCAGCTTTCCGGCCAGCGTGGTCTTACCGGCGCCCTGCAGACCCGCGAGCATGATCACGGTGGGCGGGTTCTTGGCGAAGCGCAGGCGCCGGGTCTCGCCGCCGAGGATCGTCACCAATTCCTGGTTAACGATCTTGACCACTTGCTGGGCGGGATTGAGGGCCTGCGAGACCTCGGTCCCCGCTGCCCGTTCCTTGACCTGCTTGATGAAGGCCCGGACGACGGGGAGGGCGACGTCCGCCTCAAGGAGCGCGATACGGATCTCACGCGCCGTGGCATCGATGTCCGCCTCGGACAGGCGGCCCTTGCCCCTGAGGTTCTTGAAAGTCGCTGCGAGGCGGTCGGAGAGAGTATCGAACACGGCGGTCGCGAGTCCTCGGGTCGGGGGCGGGCGGGCAGATCGCCTTCCAGGGTATCTGGCCGCGGAAGTGCAAAGCCCTCGCCCACCTGATCTGGCGGGCGAGGGCGAAACCCCGCGCGGGCGGGGACGAGGCGTTGCCGATCTTCACGACCTGTTGCGCCGGGGGACCATCCCCGCGTCGGCGGGGACCACATCAAACAAACGTCGGAGATGACCCTGGGGTCACGCCCGCAGGCCCTCCTCCAACGCCCGTGCCACCGTCGTCGCCTCCTCCCTCGGCAGGGGTGCCCCGTCAGGGCCTGTGACGTAGAAAGCGTCCACGGCGTTGGCGCCCAACGTGGACGCGTGCGCGCTCCGCACCCGCACGTCCGCGTCCTCCAGCGCCCGCCCGATCCGGTGCAGCAGGCCCGGTGCGTCCTGGGCGCGTACCTCGATCACCGTCGCCAGCCGGGAGCCGGTCGGGGCGACCGTCACCCGCGGCGGCGGGGCCGGGACGCCGCGGCGGCGCGGATACGCGGCCTCGCGCTCGGCCAGCCGGGCCGGGATGTCGAGGGAGCCGTCCAGGGCCCGTACGAGATCCGCCCGCAGCCGGGCGGCCTGCGGCAGCGAGCCGTACTCGGCCGCCACCCGCCAGTCGAGCAGCAGGACCTCCCTGCCCAGGTCCTCCGGCAGCGCCAGGCCGCGCACCTCCGCGGTGCGCACGGTCAGCCGGTGCAGCGCCAGCACCCCGGCGACCGCGGACAGCACGCCCGGCTGGTCCGGCACCGCGATCAGCAGCTCCACGCCGAGCGGCTCGGGGTCGCCGACCGCGTCGCCGTCCGGCACCGGCTCCGGCTGGGCCCGCAGCGCGAGCACCGGGCCGCCGGTACGGAAGGCCTCCACGGCCAGCCGCTCCTGTTCCGCGGTGGGCGCCGCGGGCTCCGGTTCGTCGGGCGCGTCCCCGGCCAGTACCGCCGAGGCCCGCTTGACCAGGTCGGCCACCAGGGACCCGCGCCACGACGACCAGGCGGCGGGCCCGGTGGCCAGCGCGTCCGCCTCGGTCAGCGCGTGCAGCAGCTCCAGGGTCGACACGGAGCCGACGGCGTCCGCGACCGCCCGTACGGTCGCCGGGTCGTCCAGATCGCGCCGGGTGGCCGTCTCGACGAGCAGCAGGTGGTGCCGTACGAGGCAGGCGAGCTGGGCCGCGTCGGCGCGGTCGAAGCCGATCCGGGTCGCCATGTCGCGCGCGATGGTCTCGCCCGCCAGGGAGTGGTCGCCCGGCCAGCCCTTGCCGATGTCGTGCAGCAGGGCCGCGACCAGCAGCAGATCGGGGCGTCCGACGCGGCGGGTCAGCTCGGACGCGCGCACCGCCGTCTCGACCAGGTGCCGGTCGACGGTCCAGGTGTGCACGGGGTTGCGCTGGGGGCGGCAGCGCACCCGTTCCCAGTCCGGCAGCATCCGGGTGATCAGGCCTTCGGCCTCTAGCGCCGTCCATACGTCGACCGTGCTGCGGCCCGCGCCGAGCAGCGTCACCAGCTGTTCCCTGGCCTCGGCGGGCCAGGGCGCGGGCAGCGGGCATCCGGCGCCCGCGAGGCGGCGTACGGCGTGCGGGGACAGCGGCAGACCGGCCTGCGCGGCGG